>WRGS01000178.1 GCA_009787075.1 Paludibacter sp. | reverse complement strand
GACGGTTTTTTGACCGATGCAGCGTTGAAAATTTTGCTGCCGCCTGAGGCGCAAAGCATCGTGGATAACATCAAAATTATTCCCGGCGGACAAGACCTTGTAAATAAGGCAGTTAAATCGCTCAATGCGGCGGCTTCGGACGCAGTAAAATCTGCTACGCCAATTTTCACAAGCGCAATAACAAGTATGTCGATTGCCGACGGTGCGCAAATTCTTTTCGGTGGAAAATCGGCGGCTACCGATTATCTTAAAAACAGAACTTACACACAGTTAACCGCCGCTTTCGCTCCAAAAGTAAACAATTCGCTTGGCAAAAAACTTATTGGAGATACCTCAACTTCGCAGGCGTGGAATTCGCTCACAAGCGCATATAATAAAGTTGCGGAAACGGCTGTCGGCGCGGTTGCAGGAATGAAACCTGTAAATGTGAATCTTGAGCAATATGTTACGCAAAAAGCGTTGGACGCGCTTTTTGTGAAAATTGCAGATGAAGAAAATTCAATTCGCACAAATCCGCAAGCGCGGGTTAACGACTTGTTGCAGAAAGTTTTTGGACAATTGGATAAAAAGTAATTGACAAAAATAAAATTGATTAATTGATGCGCGAAAATTCAGAAAAAAACTGAATTTTCGTGTTTTTTTTATACTTTTGCAAAAATAATTATAAAAATTAAATTTATAATTTTTTTGGATAATCTTTAACAATTTTAAAAATGAATATTATAGACCGCTTTTTGAAATACGTCAGTTTTGAAACCACATCTGACGAAAGCTCTAATCAAACACCGAGTACGAACGGACAAATGGTTTTTTCAGAATTTTTGGCAGAAGAATTGAAAAACATTGGTTTGCAGGAAGTTGAACTCGACAAAAATGGTTATTTAACGGCTGTTTTACCCGCAAATTCTGAAAAATCTTTGCCTGCAATAGGATTTATTGCGCACGTTGATACAAGTCCCGATTCAAGCGGAAAAGATGTAAAGCCCTCAATAATAACAAATTACGACGGAAGAGATATTTTATTGAATAAAGAAAAAAATATCGTTCTTCAAACATCGCTTTATCCCGAAATTTTGCAATATTTGGGGCAGGATATTATTGTAACAGACGGAACGACGCTTCTCGGTGCAGACGATAAGGCTGGCGTTGCTGCGATTGTTCAGGCAATGGAATTTTTGCTTGCGCATCCTGAAATCAAGCACGGAAAAGTACGAATCGGTTTCACGCCCGATGAGGAAATAGGGCAAGGCGCAGATCATTTTGATGTGGAAAAATTTGGCGCAGATTGGGCTTATACTATCGACGGCGGCGAAATTGGCGAACTTGAATACGAAAATTTTAACGCGGCAGCCGCAAAAGTTACTTTCAAAGGGCTGAATGTTCACCCTGGTTATGCTTTTGGAAAAATGATAAATTCGATGCGCATTGCAGCGAAATTTATAAATATGTTGCCCGAAAATGAAACTCCTGAACGAACAGAGGGCTACGAAGGTTTTTATCATCTTACAAATATTAGCGGCGATGTAGAAACAACCACTTTAAATTATATCGTCCGCGACCACGACCGCAACCGTTTTGAACAGCGCAAAAAAGAAATGCAAAATCTTGTAAATCAAATAAATGCAGAATTTGGTAAAGACACGGCAATGCTTGATTTGCGCGACCAGTATTATAATATGCGGGAAAAAATTGAACCCGTTATGCACGTTGTGGAACTTGTGGAAAAATCAATGCGCGAACTTGATATTAAACCAAATGTTAAGCCGATTCGCGGCGGAACAGACGGCGCACGGCTTTCGTTTATGGGTTTGCCCTGTCCGAATATTTTTGCAGGCGGACATAATTTTCACAGCCGATTTGAATATCTTCCAATTCAATCTATGGAAAAGGCAAGTGCGTTGATTGTCAGGATAATAGAAAATATTGAAAAATTTTAATAAATTATAAATTTTAATTTAATGAAAAAAGAAGAAGAAGAAATTCCCGTTTATGACGATGATGAATTGATAAAATTCACCTTAAATCTCGTCCCCGACGAGTACAGAAAGCGCATTGATGAAGATAAAATTCAATGGGTGCTTGATGTAGTTTATGATTACTACGACGAAAAGGGATACATGGACGATGAAATTGTAGAAGAGGCATCGATAGACGAGGAAGAAATGTTTAAATACATTGAGAAAGCCGCAAAAAAAGATAAAATCGACCTTACAGGCGAGGAAATCAAATTCATACTCGACTGCGAATACGATTACGGAGTATCAATCGGCGTTTATTCCGAGCAATGATATATTTTTTGCTTTTTGGAATTGTTTGGCTCGCGGCGTGGCTGCCGTTGCGGGTGTTGTATTTATTGTCTGATGTGGCGTATTTTATTGTATTTCATTTAGTTAAATATCGCCGAAAAATTGTTTTTCAAAATTTAAAAAATTCTTTTCCTCAAAAATCAGAAAAAGAACTACATAAGATTGAACGCCGTTTTTATCATTTTTTTTGCGATATGTTTGTTGAATCAATAAAAAAAATGCACATGTCGGAAAAACAGATTCGGCGGCGGTTTGAATACGCAAATCAAGATGCTGTGTTGCAGCAATTAAACGCAGGGAAAAGCATTATTCTGATGACTGCGCATTTTGGCAATTGGGAATGGTTTTCGAGTTTTACAACGCATATTTCGGAAAAATTTCGCGTGGCGCAGATTTATAAGGCGCTGCACAGTAAAGGTTTCAACCGTTTTATGCTTTTGTTGCGTTCAAAATTCCATACGGTAAATATTGAAAGAAAAACTTTATTACGCCAAATGTTAAAAATGCATTCTGATGGTATTCCTACTGTGTACGGTTTTCTAAGCGACCAAAGTCCGCGCTCAAGCGATGCGGAAAAAGTTGGCGTTTATTTTCTCAATCAAAAAACGCCAATTATTTTTGGTGCGGAAAAAATTGCGCAAAAATTAGATTATCCTGTTTTTTATGGAAGGATAACGTGTAAAAAACGTGGCTATTATCATTGCGAATTCATTCCCATTACGCTTAAACCTAATGAATTGGGCGAATTTGAAATTACAAAACAATTTATGCACTTACTTGAGAACGACATTTGCCGCCAACCTGAACTTTGGCTTTGGACGCATAAACGATGGAAATTTGCAAGCAGAAATTTTAAAATTATTTGAAATATTGCAGTCATTAAAAATGCTTTTTTACAAATTAAAATAAATATCTCACTCTTAATTAAATGAATTTTTGAAACTTAACCTAAAAAATATCAAAAAAATGAAAACCAAAATCTTTCTGTTTATCTTCACTGTTTCGGTTTTTGTGTCGTGTGTGAGCAAAAAAGCGAACGAGCAATTTACTGAAAATCTTTCAATTAACCTGTCAGGTGTAAATTTCAATTTGGACAGTATTGATTTGAATGCGAACATCGACAGTTTGTCTTTGCAGGATTTGCGCCTGCTGCGCAATGCGGTGTATGCAAAATACGGTTATCTGTTTATGGAAGCCGATGTGCGCAGTTTTTTCAGCGCAAATATGAAAACTTACGATTCGCTTATGTATGCGCGTTGGGAATATGAAAGTTACAGCGAATACGAGTCGAATATTCCAAAAGTTGAGCCGCTGAAACTCACGTCAGAAGAAACTGATTTTGTTAAGCGCATAGATGAACGAATTGCGCTTTTGAAGCAAAATAATTTCGTGCAAAACGGCGATTACCGCTTGGCAAATGTTAAAAATATTGTAAATTTATTTCAATTCAAGGATATTTCTTCGGAATTTTTGCAAAAATTATCTGAAAATAATATGGTAATCACGCAAAGTGCGAATATTCAACTTTTTAATATTTATGAAGAAAACGATTACCGCCAAGTGCCGAATTTTGTTACTACCGATTTGATGTTGCAGGCATTCCATATGTATTTTTCCTATACTTTAAAATATTTGGAAACGAAAAAACTTATTAATATTGTGGAAAATCTTTGCTATTCAATTTATTCTAATTCAATGACTTATGCTAAAAATTCCACAGATGCGGATTTGCGGCAAACAGCCGAATACAATGCCGTTTTTTACGCTATTCCATATAGCATTTTGAGCGGCAAAACGCCTGAAATTCCGGAAAAATACAAAATAATGTTCAACACTGAATTGAAAAATATTGAAAAACAGGAAGATAACCCCAGCGAATTTTTGGATTTTCTTGATGCTAAATTTCCTTACAGCCAGTTCAAGCCGCGCGGACATTATACGCGCACAGAAAAGTTGAAACATTATTTTTCGGCAATGCAATGGCTGCAACTCGCCGTTTATTGCCGCGAAAAATCCGAGCAACTGAAAAATGCAGTTTTTGTTGCCGCGCTTTTGAACGAAAAAAATCAAATGAAATCGTATAATGCTGTGTATGAACCGATTGAGTTTCTTATTGGCGAATCCGACAATCTTTCTGTTATGGATATTGCCAATTTTTTGAAAAACAATAAAATAGAAAATCCTGCCGCCGCTTTGCAAACGGAAAATATTGCAAAAGTTAATGAAATGTTAATTGAAGTTGCAAAAAACCGCAACGCCATCAGTCCGATAATTGAAATATCGTGCCACGATAAAATAAATTTTATGCCTGCACGCTATTTAGTTGATAATGAAATTATTAGCAAATTAGTTGATGTTAATGCGAATGCCAAACGCGCTTATCCCAAAGGTTTGGATATTTTTGCCGCTTTCGGCTCAAAACCTGCGATGGATATTTTAGTAAATACTTATAAAGAACCGAATAATTGGGCGGATTTTTTGCCGAATATGAATAAATTGCAGCAAAAATTTAAAAATTATGATAAATGGAACGTTTCAGTTTACAACAAATGGATTGAAAGTTTGCTGGCGATGCAAAAAACCGACAAATCGTATCCCGATTTTATGAAATTGCCCTCTTGGGATAAGAAAAACCTGAATACTTCGCTTGCCTCGTGGGCAGAATTAAAACATGATGCAATTCTGTACTCTGAACAGCCAATGACGGCAGAATGTGGTGGCTTTGACCCACCAGACCCGATTTGCGTGGGTTATGTTGAGCCTAATATTAATTTTTGGAATAAGTTCAAAGAATTGATTTCTTTGACGGATAAAATGTTGAGAAAAAATAATTTGATGACCGAAGACCTCGAAAACCGCACAAATCAATTGAAAGAATATGCCGATTTTTTACTCAATACAAGCAAAAAAGAACTTAATAAACAAAAACTTACCGACAGTGAATATAATACAATTGAAAAAATGGGCGCGTCTATTGATTATTTTACTTTATCGGTAATTGACCCAGATGCAGAATATACGGGCTATTGGGATAATGTACAGGGAGCAGACAAATCAATTGCAGTTGTTGCCGATATTTACACGCGCAATATTTTAGGTTGCAACAAAAGCGGCATTTTACACGAAGCCACAGGCAAGGCTAATAATATTTATGTGGTGGTGGAAATCGAAGGAAGTCTGTATCTTACCAAAGGCGCAACTTTCAGTTATTATGAATTTGTACAACCTCTAAATACGCGGCTCACAGACGAGGAGTGGCAGCAAAAACTTGAAAGCAAGGACGGCATTCCGCCATTTCCGGTATGGATGAATGATATGATTTTGAAAACAAAAGACGACCCGAAAGTTGATGAAAGAGTTTTTTACAGTTCGGGGTGTTAAATGCCTCACTATCACAATCCATAATTGCCCGTAGGGCAAAATATGAATAACCGTATGTGAAGCGTAGCGGAACTTACGGCAAGCGACACAGAGAACCACCACAGGCTTACGCCTGCGGTTATTCACATAACGCTATAAATGGCTTAATATCAATAAATTTCAATGAAAAATAAGCGCGGCATATTTTTGTGTTTATGTTTGATAATATTTTTTTCCTGCAATAAAACCAACGATACGCTGACCGTTTGTTTTACAGGCGATTTGCTGCTCGACAGGGGCGTGCGCCAACAAATTGAATTTCACGGCACAGACGCGCTTTTCAGTAACGTTGCACCGTTTTTCAAGTCCTGCGATGCGGTGGTTGTAAATTTGGAATGCCCTGCAACAGAACGAAATACGCCCATAAATAAACGGTTTATTTTTCGTGCAGAGCCCAAATGGCTGCAATCGCTCAAAAATGCAGGAATTACGCACGCCGCTCTTGCCAACAATCACACTAACGACCAAGGACGGCAAGGTTTGAAAGATACTTATAATAATTTGAAAATCAACGATTTAATTCCAATAGGCGCAGGTAAAAATACCATAGAGGCAGCCAAACCTATAATTATAAAAAAAGGAAATATTAAAGTCGCAGTTTTTAATTCGGTCATTGTTCCTTTGGAAAATTGGGTTGTTTTGCCTGACGAATTTTCGGTTAATCAACTGTCGGTAAACGAATTGTGTGAAAAAATAAGATATTTCAGACAGAAAAATAAAAAGTGCTATATCGTTGCTGTGCTGCATTGGGGCGTGGAATACAGCCCGCTTCCCACTGCCGACCAGCGTTTTGAAGCGCACAGTTTGATTGATGCAGGGGCAGATGTGGTTATCGGGCATCATCCGCACGTTGTCCAACCGATTGAATATTACCAAAATAAGCCGATTTTTTACAGTTTGGGCAATTTTGTTTTCGACAGTAAAAAGCCGGCTGCAAATGAAGGAATTTTGGCAAAAATTATTTTTAATGAAAAAGAAGTCAAAACAGAAACTCAAAAATATATTATCAAAAACTGCAAACCATTTATAATTGATTGAAAATTAAATAATTGCATAAATCTTTATTTTACAAAAAAATAAATTGAAAAAAGCGAATTTTAATATTATTTTTATCGTTCTGTTGTTTTCATTTGCCTGCAACAATCAGATTAACAACAAATTTACGTTTGAAAACGGAAAAGAACGCATCGCCCTGTCGCTTGAAAAGAAAGGCGACAGCATATATGATTTGAAAATGGAAATTTTTGACAGCAGAAAGGCGGTTTTTTCAGACAAATGGCGGTTAAATTATCCAGTGTATCGTTTTGATTGCGAAGATATTAACAACGACGGATTGCCCGAAATTGCAGTCGGCGTGATAAAAACCACGCGCTACGACAGCGTTTATCGCAAGCGGCTGTTTATTTTCAAAATTTACGATGGAAAATACATTCGTCCGCTGTGGCTTGGCTCCCGCGTGGGCTATCCGTTAATTGATTTTCGGATTGTAGGACAAGGCAGCGACAAACGTTTCCGCACAATTGAGCAAAATGGCGAAAACAGTTTTGTGGTGGCAGAATATCGCTATGGCAGTTTCGGCTTGGAATGGATTTGTTATATCAAAAAAAATATTGACAAAAAAACTGCTGAAAAACTATTAAATGCAAAGTAGCAATTTCTTAAATTTTAAATAAATATCGATGATTTCAAACAATTTTGGCGAAATATTTTTTTCTGTAAATAAAAAAATCAAACACATTAGCGTAAAAATTTTGCCTGCTGGTTTGCAGGTAAATTTGCCCGTCGGCGTGTCGGAAAAAGAGGCATTGCGGTTTATTGAAACCAAGCGGACAGTAATTTTGAAAAAACAGCAAAAACTTCGCCAATCGCTTGACAATCAGTTAATTGTTTCGCCCGAAAAACCTTTAAAAACGCTCACTTTTACCGTTAAACCTATTGCTGCCGAGCGTACAGACGTGTTTTTTCTGCTGAAAAATAATATTTTAACAATAGAGTTTCCCAAAGGAAAAGATTGCCAAACAAGAGAAATGCAGAAAATTTTTTTCAATGGAATAAATTATTTTTTACGAAAAGAAGCAAAACGGCTTTTGCCCGCGCGGCTCAAATATCTTGCTGATGTGCACGGTTTTACCTTTCATAAAGTTACAATAAAATCTGCAACAAGCCGCTGGGGAAGTTGCGCACGCAGCAAAAAGAACATTTTACAAACGCAATATTCCATAAATCTGTCATTTTATTTATTGCTTACAACGCCGCAACTGATTGATTATGTGCTGCTTCACGAACTCTGCCACACGCGAGAGATGAATCATTCGCCGCGCTTTTGGCTGTTGATGGACAAAGTTACAAACGGTGCGAGCAAGGCTCTACGCGCCGAATTAAAAAAATATCAAATGCCGAAATTTTAACTTCCATTTTCCTCAATAAAATCTGTAATTTTTTTCATAGCGATATGATAAGAGGCTTTGAGTGCACCAATGGTTGTCCCTGTGATTTTTTCCATTTCTTCGTAAGTAATATCGTCAAAATATTTCATATTAAAAACGAGTCGTTGCTTGGTTGGCAGCGTTAAAATGGCTTTTTGCAGCAGTTCTTCCGCTTTGTTGCCGTCGAAATAATTGTCGGAAGTGAGATTTTTTAACATTTCATCTTCGTAATCGGTGTTTGCCATCGCTGCGCGTGCGTGTTTGCTTGTCAGAAAAGTTAGTGATTCGTTGGTGGAAATTCTGTAAAGCCAAGTGGAAAGCAGCGAGTCGCCGCGAAAATTATCAAGTCCGTTCCACGCTTTTAAAAACGTGTTTTGCAGCACATCATTTGTGTCTTCGTGGTTGAGCAACATTTTGCGAATATGCCAATAGAGCCGCTCCTGATACAGCGCAACCATTTGAGAAAAGGCTTTTTCGCGCTTTTTCGGGTCGGCGAGTTGCTGCTGCAACATAGTTTCGGAAATTGGCATTTGTATTGAATTTTTTTTGCAAAGATAGGTATATTGTACAATATACGCCATTATTTTACTATTTTTGTAAAAAATATCTTTTAAAGAAAATCAATGAACGATACTTTTTTAACGCTTAATGCACTTTGCGAAGGGATTTACAAAGAAAAGGGCAGCAAATTTTTATCTTTTGCAATGCCTGTTTGCGATGCTAAAACCGCAATGGAAACGGTAAAAGAATACCGCAAGCGGTTTTACGATGCGCGGCACGTTTGCTTTGCATTCAAAATCGGTACGGAAAAATCGGAAACCCGTGCAAATGACGACGGCGAACCGTCGGGTACAGCAGGACAGCCTATTTTGGGACAAATAAATGCTGCAAATCTTACAAATGTGCTGATTATTGTTGTGCGTTATTTTGGCGGCGTTTTGCTTGGCACAGGCGGGCTGCATCAAGCATA
>WRGS01000177.1 GCA_009787075.1 Paludibacter sp. | reverse complement strand
TGATATTAATTTTTCGGATAAAAATACAAATTTCGAGCAAGCAAATCAGATAAGTTGTATAGCGCGGTCAATTTCCGACCACAACGAAAGTTACTCAATGCTTTTGCCCACAGCATCGTCAAAAGGCAAATGGAAAATCTCTGATTTAAGAGAATCGGGTGTGAAAGCGCGTGAATATTTAAGAAAACCCGCCGCGCCGAAAGACAAAAATAAAACAGCGCAAATAATTGAACAACAAACTGTTGCGCCAAACATTTTGCTTGCAAAAACTGATGTAACTTTAACAACAATGGGGCGCACAGAAACTTTGCCAAACGGCAACGTAATTCTTATCGGCGCGGCTTCAATGGCGGATTTTTCGTTTTCTCAAAAAGAAGATTTCGACATAGAATTGAAAAGTTTGAATGGAAAATATGCTTATGTGAGCGTGGAACTTGACGGAAATTATGCAGGGCGCAAACGCATTGACGCTCAAACAACTCTTTCGTTTTCTTTTGCCGATGCTGATATTGTGCATGCTCTCAAAATTTTCAAAGCCACAGAAGCCACAACAGGCGATATTGAAGTTGTTATCCCTAAAAATCTGCAACTTACGCGCAAAGATGCGGCAAATTCAACAAATAAAAAAATTGAATTTATCGGTAATTCAATAACTTCGGGTATGAGCAACGATTTGGAAATTCCCTGCAACAAAAGCGAAGAATGGTACGACCAGCACAACGCATATTTTTCGTATGCGGCGCAGTTGGCGCGGGCGTTAGGCATTGATTTTCAGTTAAGCAGCGTTTCTGGAATTGGAATGTACCGCAATTGGAACGACGAACATCAAACAGAGGCGATTATGCCCGATGTTTATCAAAATCTGTATTTGAATTCCGACAAATCGAAACCGTATAAGTTTGAATTTAAACCTGATATTGTTGTTATTTGCTTGGGTACTAACGATTTATCTGATGGTGATAGCAAAAAACCGCGCCTGCCTTTTAATTCCAAAAAATTTGTTGAAAATTATATTAATTTTATAAAAATGCTTTATGTGCATAATCCAAACGCACAAATTGTGTTGCTGAACAGTCCGATTATTAGCGGCGACAAACGCACGGTTTTAAATAAATGTCTGGATAGCGTGAAAGCCGCTTTTGCTTCTGATAAAACGCATAAAGAGATACGGATTTTTCATTTTTCGGATAAAATTATTCCTCACGGCTGCGGTTATCACCCTGATATTAAAGATGATACGCAAATGAAAGATGAATTGCTGGATTTCTTTAAAAAACTTTAAATTTGCAAATAAATGATTTCCGTTAAAAACATATCAAAAACTTATAGCGAAAAGTTGCAGAAAATCACAGCGTTGGACAATGTTTCGCTCGAAATTCAAACAGGCGAACTTTTCGGACTAATAGGACCCGACGGCGCGGGCAAAACTTCGCTTTTCCGCATTTTGACCACGCTTATTGAGCAGGACAGCGGACAGGCAACCGTTTGCGGTTTTGATGTATCAAAAGATTTAAAAGAAATCAGGCGGCGCGTGGGATATATGCCGGGGCGTTTTTCGCTATATCAGGATTTGAGCGTTGAAGAAAATCTGAATTTTTTTGCAGATATTTTTGCAACGACAGTTGAGGCAAATTATGATGTTATTCACGATATTTATGTGCAAATTGAGCCGTTTAAAACCCGTCGTGCTGGCAAACTTTCGGGCGGAATGAAACAAAAACTTGCGCTTTGCTGCGCTATGGTGCATAAACCCGAAGTACTTTTCCTCGACGAGCCGACAACGGGCGTCGACCCTGTAAGCCGCAAAGAATTTTGGGCGATTTTGAAAAAACTCAACGCCGCAGGAATGACAATTATGGTTAGCACGCCGTATATGAACGAGGCGAGTTTGTGTCAAAGAAGTGCGCTGATTCAGGAAGGAAAAATTCTCTCAGTAGATACTCCGCAAAATATTATAAATAAGAATTTTAACACAATTTTTGAAATTCTTTCTGCCGACAATTATTCACTTTTGGAAAATTTGCGCCAACGCACCGATGTTGTTTCCTGCCATATGTTTGGCGACAGGCTGCACGTTATTTTTGCTAATAATATTTTACCGCAAAATCTGCCGCAAAATATTGACATTCAAAAAATTAGTCCCGGAATTGAAGATTGTTTTATTGAATTGATGAAAAAATGAGTTTAAAAACTATCTTTCAAGATTTGCTTTTTTAACCCGTTCAGCCGCATTTGCAATGCGGCTGGGTTTGAATATAAGAATTTGTAATTAGCTAACGCAGAATGTTGGTTCGATTTTATCATAATTTTTTATTTTTTGCATTGCAAATCCTGAAAAACGAGATTATTTAGAATTTGTTTTTAAATTTCATAAAATTTAAAAACATAATCATTTCATTTTTGCAGATAAAAACTCTACCGCTTTTTCTATTTCTTTATACATCACAATATCTTCTGTTACCGCGCTTACCGATTTTCTGAATTCCGACAAAAAACTTTCAAGCGCTGGCGAAGTGCGTGCAGGGCGGCGAAACTCCATTGCCTGCGCCGCGTTCATCAATTCTATTGCAATGATTTTCAATAAATTATCTAAAATTTTATGCAATTTTACCGCTGCATTTGCACCCATGCTTACGTGGTCTTCCTGTCCGTTTGACGACACAATTGAATCGCTCGAAGCAGCAAAACAATACATCTTATTTTGGCTAACCAACGCAGCAGCAGCATATTGTGGAATCATATAACCTGAATTAAGTCCCGGATTGGCGACAAGAAATTCAGGCAATCCGCGCAGCCCCAAAATCAGTTGGGCAGTGCGCCGTTCAGAAATATTTCCGAGTTCTGCCAGCGCAATTGCTAAATAATCAAAAACTAATGCCAAAGGTTGTCCGTGAAAATTACCACCCGAAATAATTTTATCTTCATCGGGGAAAATTGTCGGATTATCAGTAACGGAATTAATTTCAGTTAAAAGAACGCTTTCAGCATATCGTATCGCATCTTTGGTTGCACCGCTGACTTGCGGAATGCAGCGAAAAGAATATGGATCTTGAACGTGATTTTTTTTGCGGGAAATAATTTCACTTCCTGCAAGAATATTCCGAAAAAATTTAGCCGTTTGCTCCTGCCCTTTGTGCGGACGAATTGCGTGAATTGACGCATCAAACGGCTCAATGCGCCCGTCGAAAGCATCAAGCGAGAGCGCAGCGACAGTATCGGAAATTTTCATCAATTTTTTCGCCCACAGCAGCGCATAAACGCCGTTTGCCGTCATAAATTGAGTGCCGTTGAGCAGTGCAAGCCCTTCTTTGCTTTGCAATGTAATCGGCTGCCAACCAAAGCGTTGCAAGATTTCTGCAGAATTGTATTTTTTATTTTCAAAAATAACTTCGCCTTCAAAAATCAACGGTAAAAAAAGATTGGCGAGCGGAGCAAGGTCGCCGCTTGCCCCAAGCGAGCCTTTATCATAAACAACAGGGATAATTTTATTATTAAAAAAATCGATAATACGCTGAATTGTAACAACCTGTACTCCGCTATGCCCCAGCGAAAGCGCGTGAATTTTAAGCAACATCATCAGGCGAATAATTTCCGCAGGCAAAGGGTTGCCAAGGCTGCAAGCGTGTGATTTTACAAGATTTTCCTGTAAAAGAGTCAGTTCGTGCGCCGAAATATTTTTGTTGCAAAGCGAGCCGAAACCCGTTGTGATGCCGTAGATTGGCGCATCGGAAGTTTGCATTTTGCAGTCGAGATAATCGCGGCATTTCTGCACTCGTGCCGCTGCTTCTGCCGAAAGTTCGAGCGTCAGATTTTCGGCAAATATTTTTTCTATAATACCAAATGTAAGGTTTTCTTTTCCAATAATATAAGGCATATTATGATTTTAGATTTTAAGATAAAACTGACTGCAAATTTACAGAATTTTTTGGAAAAACTCTCGTTTGTATTTCTAAAATTGCAATCGGGAGTTTTTTATTCTCCATAGGCGATTCCTGTCAATGTGAAACGCTTTATAAATATTCCGTTTCTGGCAGCAATAGAATATCTGAATGGCATTTTGCAAATTCGGTGAAACAAAAAAATAAATAAACCGCTGTTTCGCGCGGCTTATTTATTTTTATATTCAGCAAAAGTTTTTTTATTTTTACTCGTTGCTTTCAGGCGTATCTTCCATAATTACAGAATTTTCGTCTTCATTTACCGCTTGCGGTTGGTCATTGAGTTCTTCACCTCTTAACAAGGCAAGATAATTTTGCGGAGCAAAGTGGCGCGTTTTAAGACCTGATTTTGCAATGCGGATTTTTAAATCTTCTGCTTTTTTAATCAATTTTGCTCCGTCTTTTTTATTATAGTCGCCAGCTGAAATTTGATTTGCATATTCAATTGCCATATCGGGCTTGTCGAGCATAAAATAAATAGCGCACAAATTAAAATTTGCGATATAACGCAAACGGTCGTCTGCTTTGAGTTTTGGGTCAGTGTATTTTGCTTTGATTGAATTGAAATATTCAATCAGCGGAGCGATACTGTCGGCATTTACAGGTGTATTTGCGTTTGCAGCCGAAAGCACTCTTTTTAAAGTTACCACATTGGCGCGCATCGTAAGATTTTCGTCATGTTTCTTTTCGTCCATAGTTTTAATCAAATCGCCTGTTAAACGAACTGAAAAACCAAATTTATCCGATGCATAATTTGAAGCGGCGTTTGCAACAGCAAGCGATAAATCTCTTTGCCAGCCAGCCATTAATGCCATACGATTATCGTTCCAGTATTTTGCCGCATCATTGTAAGTTGCGAAAGTTTCTGAAGTCCATGTTCTTGTGCGAGTAAGATTATTTTCAAACAAAATATCCGAGCCCCATTTGATTACAAAAGAGCCGTCCAACGAACATCCACTAAAACAATTATAAGAATAGCTAGTATGTTCTTTACCGTCTTTATCTTTGTAGGTGGAAGTGTTGGTATTAACCTTGGCATCGGTAGTAACGCTACCTGTGCGTACGATAATGACAATATTTGCCTCGCTCTCCGATTCGGCTTTATTTTGCCCTGAAATAAAGATTTTTTCTGCAAGTTCTTCATTGTCAATTCCTTTTATAGGACTATTCACAGTTGCTCTTCCCCAATATGTAAAATTTGGAGGGTCAAGGGGCGTTTCAGGCGTAAGCCTGTAACGATAATCAAATCTTACATTGTCCACATCAATATTTTTTGTTTGGGCAAAGCAAGTTACACTCAACAACAATATTGCCAGCAGCATTGAATTTTTCTTCATAAAAATTTATTTTTAAAATTATTAATATTTGATAATTTTTATTTTTTGGTAAAAAATTAATTTTCCTTTTGCTCTTTGCCTATTATAATTTGCTGAATTACAAGTATTTTACCGCGCATAAGCAAATAAACGCGGAAAGAACCGTTGGCAGTTTTTATATTTCCGATAACAAAACACGATTGCTCCGAACCGCCTTGATGTATGATTTTAAAATTTTCAACAGAGTTTTTTGCAAAAAAATCTGAAAGTATTTTTTTTGCATCTGCGGCGGAATAAGTTCCTGTTTGCGTGTCGATTGTGAGTGAAACGCGATTGTCTAACCGCGCGGACAAACGTCCATTGTCGCCTTTGTTCAAAGCGGCAATAACTTCGTCAGGAACGGATTGTTTATTATTCTGACTTGCAGCGATTTGACTGAAAAACAAAAACAAAACCGCGATTGGAATTACCAACGCCGCTTTGTTTTTATAATATAATTTTTTGATTTTCTGCATAATAATTTTCTTTATAATAAATTTACTGCTGTTACAGCAAAAGTCATTCCAAACTTTAAAAATTATTATTCAACTTTAAAAATTTTTAAAAATTGTAGCCCAAGGCAATAAACCAGCCGCTTTGTGTGGTGCGTTTTTGCTTATTTGCAGCGTTGATATTTGTCAAACCATAATCGTAGCCGCTTTTGAGATAAAACCTGTTCCATTCAAAACCGCCGCCTACGCTCAATAAAATGCTCAAACGCGCCAACTGTTCGTCTTTGTACATATTTGCAAATCCATCGGCGCGGTAAAGTCCATAACTTTTAAGCCATGCAATCATATCTGCTCTGCCTGCAGAATCTGTGGGCAAAGTAGTTGCAGTGAGCAAACTTTCGGACAATCCCAAACGGAAAGTAGGTCCTCCGTATGCAAAAAACTTGATTTTTGCAAAAAGCGGAACTTCATAACCTGCCGTAATAGGCAAATTTAACTGATTAGCCGAAGTTGATTGACGGTAATTTGCTGCGCCTGCGTAACGTTGTGTGTTGTTATAGTGCAGATATTCGTAAAAAAGACCAGTTTGCCCGAAAACGTGGTTTGTGAAATTATATTTGAAAAATACACCCATTCGCAAACCGTCTATATTTAATGTGGCAAGAGTTTTACCCTTGCGCAACTGGTTTGCATAACCAACTTCGTATGAGAAAGTTACAGGTGATTTGACTGCTTCTTGTGCAAAAATATTTACCGCAAAAGTTAGAAATAAAGCAAAAACGGTTAATGTTTTGATATTCATTTTATTATAATTTTTTTATGGATTTTAATAAATAATTTTCAGGCTGCAAAGATAATTTAATTTTTGATAAAAATAAAATTAAAAAATATTATAATGTTTCAAAAACATAACCTTCTGATTTCCAAAATTTTATAGCATCAGGCAAAGCGGCGAACATGTTTTTTTGCGCTTTTATCGAATCGTGAAAAACTACAATTGAGCCATTTGATGAATATTTTTTTATATTTTGCAGAATTTTTTCCGCCGAAAGCGAATTGTCGTAATCACAACTTATCAAATCCCACATAACTATTTGAAAATCAGTTTGCAAAGCGCGAATTTTACGGCAAGTAATCTGTCCGTGCGGCGGACGAAACAAATCGCTTTTTATTAATTTATCGGCTTTTTTAACATTATCAATATATGTATTAAGATTGGTTTTAAACCCTTTCAGATGATTAAAAGTGTGATTACCAACACGATGCCCACGCCGCTTAATTTCTTCAAATAATTTTGGATAACGTTCAACATTTTGTCCGACGCAAAAAAAAGTCGCACGAATATTTTCAACTTCAAGTAAATCAAGCAGTTGTGGCGTAACTTCGGGTATTGGTCCGTCGTCAAAAGTCAAATAAATTGATTTTTGCTCTGTCGGTTTTTGCCAGAGAATATTTTTGCCGAAAATAAAACGTAAAAATTTTGGTAATTGATAACTCATTGTTTTTCAATAGATTGCTTCGGGCAGTAGCCCTCGCAATGACGTTTTTTAGAAGTTTTCAATAAATTATAAAATAAAAAAAGAGGCGTTTTGCGCCTCTAAAATTTGCTTTTGTACGCGGTTTATTTTCTCAAACCGAGTTCTTTAACAATCGCGCGATAACGTTCAATGTCCTTATCTCGCAGATAATCAAGCAATCGGCGGCGTTTGCCTACCAACATAACCAAAGCGCGTTCGGTGCTATAATCTTTTTTGTTTGACTTCAAATGTGTAGTCAAATGGTTGATACGGTGTGAAAACAATGCTATCTGCGATTCTGGCGAACCGGTATCAGTGTTATTTTTGCCGTATTTACCAAAGATTTCCGTTTTCTTTTCAGAAGTTAAATACATAATTGTTAGTTATTTATATAAATTATAAAATTGAGGCTGCAAAAGTACAAAAAAAATATTAATTACGCAAAAATGTAATTTTTATTCAAGGAAAAATAGTATTTTTGCAATGAAAAATTTAAAAAAAATGAAAATTCTTTTTATTTCTCCGCATCTTAATTCTTTTAAAGCGGTAAAGGGCGGGGCAGAGCAGCGTACTTATTTGATACTCAAAGCATTATCGCAATTTACAGAAGTTGATTTTGCGGCGTTTCATTCGGCAGAAGGCTTTGATTCGCTGCCTGTAAATGTTGTTTATGAAAAAACAGTTGCCGATAATCTAAATCATTCAAAATTAAGAAAATGGCTGCCTGTTTTACAATTTTGGAACAAAGGTAAAATTTTTCCTGTAAATAAAAATAAAGCAGAAATTGTTGAAAATTTAGTTAAAAAAACTAAATATGATTATATTTTTACTCGTTACATCATAAAGGCGATGGAATGCGATTTTTTGCGTTATGCAGAAAAAACAATAATTGATGTAGATGACTTGCCTTCCGATTATTACAGCATTTTATCCGAAAATTCAAAAAGCCGTTCGGGGCGGATTCGTTATTTTTTGATGTCTAAAATTGCGCTTTTTCATCAAAAACAAATTATAAAAAAAGTTAAAAAAACAACTTTCCCAAATTTTGATGCTGCGAAAATTTTTGGCGGAGCATATTTGCCCAATATTCCGTTTTATGAACAGACTTGCCCGAAAATTGATTTTTCGCAGACAAAAAAGCGGATTTTTTTCGTCGGCGGGTTGTGGTACGAGCCGAACTATTTGGGAATCAATTATTTTCTTAAAAATATTTATCAAAAACTTGTAGAAAAAATGCCAGATGTGGAATTTTTTATTGCAGGAAAGATGGACAAAAATAATGATTTTACAAATGAATGGGAAAGTTATAAAAATGTGCAAATTGCTGGTTTTGTGGAAGATATACAAAAAGAATATGAAAAATCCCGTGTTGTGGTTGTGCCGATTTATCAGGGCGCAGGCACTAACATAAAACTTGTGGAAGCGATGCAAATGCAGCGTGCGTGCGCGGCTTCGGAGTTTGCAACTCGCGGATTTTCAGCGTTTTTCACCGACAGGAAAGATTATTGCGTAGCGCATTGCGATGAGGAATTTGTGCAAATCCTCGAACAACTTTTAACAGACGAAAATTTTAATCAAAAAATTGCAGAAAACGGCTGGCAAACAGTTCAACAGCATTTTTCTTTTGAATCTTTTGCAAAAAAACTGCGGGAAATTTTTTGAAAGGAAAATTAAACATAATTTTGAGAAATATTTTTAATATTTTTGTAAAAAATTTTTAATATAAAAAATAATGAGAATAGGATTTCAAGAAATATTATTTCTTGCACTTTTGGTGCTATTGCTTTTTGGTGCGCGTAAAATTCCTGATTTAATGAAAAATTTGGGTAAGGGAATCAGCAGTTTCAAACA
>WRGS01000176.1 GCA_009787075.1 Paludibacter sp. | reverse complement strand
TTTTTTTTTATTCTGCAAAATATTTTTGTGAAATTTTTGAAAAAATATTTGAATAGTGCTGATTATCAGAATGTTATTAAAGATATTAGTTCAGTATAATAACCGCCATTTATAGTTGCATATCAATAGATTATGAAATTTTTTATACAAAACTCATATTAAAAACAAAAAAACGCTGCCAGAAAAGTTTTTCTGGCAGCGCACAACATACAATAAATGAATTATGGCTATTACATTATCGTCTTTAATAAAAAATTTATCTTACAATCTTTACCGTTTCAGATTTTGCTCCTTCAAAGCGAAGCATATAAACTCCTTTTGGCAAATTTTGTGCAGAAATATTAAAATGACCTTCTGTAGGCAGGGTGTACTGTGCCGTCATCTGACCGCTTGCAGAATACAGGGCAACGCTGTTGAAATCAGCAGGATAACTCAACTGAATTTCCGAAGGCGTATTAACAACATGCGAAAGTTGTACATTTACATTTGAAACACCGCTTGGCTGCGTAGGCACTGCCGCTGGGTCAAAATATCCATTTAACATCATCCAAGGATTTAAATGACCTTGATAAGTCCAAGTCCCGTCAGAGCCCGTGCCCATCATAAATGTTCTATAACCATCCACATTATATTGTGAAAAATAAAATCCAATATCAAGCCCCGCCTTCTCAAGACCTGATACATATACATAAAATTGATCGGCAATCACAATATTTCCTGCAGTTTCAATACCAAGGTCATCCACAGTTTTAAACACAAAAGGCACTAAATAATCATCGTCACCCAAGCTTTCCAAATTTGAAGCTGAAATAATTGATGTAGCAATGACTTTTTCGGTAGTTCCAACCACAGTTACAACCTCTGCTTTCAAAGTAACACCAGATGCAAATGGAACACTACCAGCACCTGTATATCCTATTAAATAAATTGTATCAACAACCAAGTGTGTCATCGGTTTTTCAAAGTTTACCTTAAAACCATAAATTTTTCTAGTATTACCACCCAGTGGATCAGAACCAAATATCCTCTGTGATGAACTATACCAAATATCATATCCGCTAGATGAAGAATCTGTTTTTGCAATAACATTAGATAATGGCATTTTATCCTCACTTGTTGGACCCATTGGAGCTGTAGCACCATTCTTGGTCGCCAAAAAAGTATAAGATGTAGTATTACCTGCAACTGTGGTAGTTATTGTGGGGGCGGGAGTAAAATAATATCCAGCATATTGCGCATCATAATAATCTACAAAATTGCCTGCAGCATTTACCCACTCATCAAGTGATTCCCCACCCAAAGTCCAATGAACTGCACTTGTATTTTGGGTTGTTTTTCTAAATTCCCATTCAAATTCTGTTGGACCTAGAATCATAGATTGAGTAAAAATACCAAAATCCTGCGTTATTCCGGCATAGTAAGTCCCTAGGGGCTTCTTGTAAAACGCTACGTTAGCCGCCGGTGCTTTACTACCATTATCCGTACAAACATCTAGGTTTATAGATACAACATCATTCTTATTAATTTTTATTTTGGGAATGCTGTTTGTCGAGACTTGAGCAAATACAGATGAAATGCTCAACGCCGCTACTGTTAAAAGTATAACTTTTTTCATAAAAATTTCCTTTCTTTTTTTATTTATTTTTTAAAATTAATTATATTTTTGAATATAAAACCAAAAGTTAGAATCAGAATTTGAAGTAACTTTTATTTTTTTGTAACTCAGTCCATTATCTGAAGCAGAAGCTAAAGTATAGGTCGCTTCAAAGGCATTTATCAAATCCATAGTCCCTGCAAAATTATTTTTTATAACAGTGCCGTTATTATCGCATGTGCCTTTGGACACGTATGTAACAGAATTTGCCGTATTTGTAACATCATAATGATAATGACCTATAGCCCCTCCTGTAATCATAATGCCAACTGCGAACGGTTTGGCACTGTTTACTGCATCAATTTTGAACAAAATTTGATTCAATGTTCTGCCAGTAGCCGCAAGCGAAGCGCGAACAGTAGCAATCAAAGACTGTAGTGTTGAACCCATTTGGCTGTCGTCAAGCACAATAGCCCACTGAGCATTAGACACCTGAGAAGAAACAAATGCGTTGTAAATATTATCGCCTGTAAAATAAATATTAGGACTTACAGTAGAAACCAATTTTGATTTATCTGCTGAAAGTTCAAAATCAAGCGCATCGGCGCTTAAGCCCGCAATAGGTTTCTCCAAATGAATTCCATTAGGCTTAACAACAAATCCGTACATATCTTCGCCAACTGTCAAAATATGCCCTGACGCACCTGAAACTTGGATTTGTTTGCTGCCGTCAATTAAAATTAATTTATTTGGCGCACCTTTGAATGTTTGTGCATCAAAAGCATATACCGCATCAAAATACGATGACCAACTCTGCCCTTCGGGCAATCTGTTCATATAAATATTTATACCGCGTTTTTTACCTTTTAAACGCACCATATCTGCAGTATGGCTCATAATGGTAAATTCAAAATCACCTTCATATCCATAACCTAAAGGGTTTTTATCAGGGTCTGAAAATGCGTGAATTACAGGATTGTAAGTATCAAACGACAAAACAGTTCCTTCATTTGTTTTTACGCTGTACATACCTGTTTTAGTTAAATCTACATTGCCTGTTTCAGAGTTTCTACCCATAACAGTTGCAAAATTGTCAGTTCCAAATTTTATAATCAATGGGAAACCAGCTGTTTCAGGGTAGGCAAAGTATTGCATTACCCAGCCATTTGATGCGCTTTGGAAGTTTGCCAAATTATCTTTTATAGATTGCTCCAAACGTTCTGCTGCAGGAGCATCAAATATATCCTTCTCCTGAAAACTGCATGAATAAAAACCTGTTGCCATAGCAACCGTTAATATTATATAAAATATCTTTTTCATATTATATAAATTTTTTGTGTGTTAAACTTAATCTAAAAATTCATTAAAAGACATGGTTTGAACATCATTTGTTCTACGGTTTAATATTTCGCGCATTTGGTCTAAATTTATATTCCATCTTGTTTGAAAATAATCTCGCAAAATTGTAAGTTTCTGTTCAATCTTGATGCGACCCTGACCATTCGAACGTGTTACCTGGTCAGGATATAACACATTAGTCCTTGCTGCCAACTGCATTAAGTTTGCCCATTCTGCTGCTGTACAGTTAATATATGTGGAATACAATTCAACAAAATCCTCACCATCTTTATCCATAGAATAAGGAGTGATAAACCCTTTAGCCAATGATTGCTGTTGATTCCAGTATATCCAGTCGCCACCTATATAATCTGCTTTTGATATTAATTTAAAAGCAGGGTCATAAGCAATTTTTTGGTTCAAAATATGCCCGAATTCATGATGCATCGTATGCAAATAATTATCTTTTAAAAATGCAGGAGTTGTTTGCAACCAGTTCACTACATAAAGCGTAACTTTCATTCCGCCTTCTGCCGTCCCTGCGACGTATGAATTCGTATCATCATTCCAAGCCGCTGATCCTATAAACTGTAAAATCCTTGGAACGTATGCCCTCAAAAAATCTTTTCCAACTATTTCATCGTATGCTTCATACCATGTATGTTTTACTATTTGTATAAGTTTTTTGGAGTTTCCCAAATCGGCAGGAATAAGATTGTATTGATTTGAGGCTTCAATGTCTTCATATTTATAGAAAACCTGAATATTATAGGGAATCGTAATACTGTCGTACAACCACTGGTCGAATTTGTTTCGCACAGGAGGAGTGGTGTCGAAAATTGAATCGCCTAATTTTTCCTCTTTACATGATGAAAAAACTACTGTACATACAACTAACAAACCTAATATTAATTTGAAATTTTTCATTTTATTATTTTTTTATTATTTAATAATTAAATTAAACGTATCTTTATTATCTGGGATTTGGTTGAATCCCTGCTGATATCACACTCGAAGGCAATTGTATTGCTCTGCGGGGGTCGTTTATTTTAAGCGAATCGGTTACGGCAACAATAGCTGTCCCTTGAATATCTCTTCTGTAAATTTCTATTCCCATACGTTTTACATCGTACCAGCGCAAACCTTCATGCACGGTAAGAATTCTTCTGATATGAAGCAAACATTGCAAAAGATTTTCCTGTACTGATCCTTCCTGTATTGCCAAATCAGGATTTTTAATATGCTTTTTAGCAGTTGGGGCAAATGGAGTATAATATGCCATTGAATTGTAAAAATTCACAATTATATCCTGAGTTTTTGCTGTAACATCATGTGCATATTTCAGCATAAAAGTATTCATATCAGCCACCGCATCAGCATTATATCCCAACATAATCTCCGCTTCGGCGCGGCAAAGCAAGGTTTCGTCTGTGCTGAAATTCATTTGAATTATATGAGGAAATCCAATTTGAGCAACAGGGTCGGTATATTCAAAATAAGACGCATATTTATTAACAACTATTTTTGGTATTTGCGAATACGAACCCGACTGAAAATTATGCAGACTATATACACCCCAAGGGGTATTCGCTCTAACAGATTCTGTATTCGCATTAATGCCGCATAAAGCATATTTGCACGAAATCATATATGGCCCAATATTGTATGGATGAAGTGAATGACAAATTTGATCTAATAGCGTTGCGTGGTTTGCAACGCCAACAAACCAGTTAGGTCGCTCGTCCCCATTTGGTGATAATGTCCGAGCTTCACTCCAATTTCTGCAAGCCGCAGAAGCATCGCTGCCTAAAACTTCATTTGCATACCGAATAACTTTGTCATATTTGCGATAATATAAATTGAAACGCGCTGCAAAAGCGTATGCTGCCTTACGGTTGAAACGATATTTGGGAACAGCATAAAAGCCATCATAAATATCAGGTAATGCTGCTTCAATATCTTTATCAATATTAGCATACACTTGCGCCAATGTCCCACGTTCGTATTTTGGAGCAACGGTATTTTCCACATGTTCCATATAAGGCATGCCCAAATCGCTACCGCTGCTGCTGCCGTATGGCATACAAAAAATATTGGCAAGCACAAAATGATTGTAGGCTCTGGCTATTAATGCCTCTGCCCTGTATGCCCGCAATTGCGCTGTAATACCTAAAGTTGTTTCTAACTCTTTGATAGATTCCAAAGCAAGATTTGCATTAGCAATAGCTTTATAACATCCTTCCCAAACAGCATCCGGCGTATCTTGTTCTATCCCTGTTGCAGGCTGCCAAAGATATGCCTCTTGCTGAATAATATCATACACATCCCATCCGCTTCCCAATATATGGTCGGCATTGTCAGATGAAAATTCAGCAAGAGTCCATTCGGACTGATCTGAATAAGCAGAAACCAACAGTTTTCCTATTTTATCTTCGCTATCTATTCGCGTACGGTTGTCGTAGGGAGTATCTAGGTAATTACAGCCATTAAAGGATACAACCGATAGCAATATAACATAATATATTTTATTTTTCATATTTAATTTTTTATTAATAATTATAATAATTAAAAGCCTGCTCTTATAGTTAAAGTAAACTGTTTCGGCGTAGGCACTGCCACACCGCCTGAATTCATAAATTCAGGGTCCTGCCCATTGAGTTTTTTATCGGCATAAAGGAGTAACAGATTTGTTGCCTCTAACTTTAATGACAAATTAGTCATATTATTCAATATCCACGATTTTGGAAAATCATACGAAAGCGAAACAGTTTTCAAACGAATAAACCCGCCATCGGCAGTACGTATTGAAGTATAATTATAGGCATTATACAATGTTCTCAAATCATTTCTGTGTCCCTCATATTTATTGCTCACCAAAATAACAGGAATATTAGTATATTGTTCATCTCCCGGTAGCACCCAGCGGTTTTTAAATTCGCGTGTCATAGCCGACAAATCAGAATAATATGCTTTGAAAAATGGGTCTAAACGAATTACATTGCCAAAAGAATAACTTACAAATATGTTTAATCTGAAATTTTTGTAAGTAAAAATATTACCCAAACTGCCTGTAATAGTCGGCTCTGTAGGTCCTTCATATTTCAAATACTTAAGATTGTCTCTATTTTGAAAATTAATATAAAGGTCATCTATGGTTGTATGTGTGCCATCTTCTCTCGCAATTACAGGATAACCGTTTTCATCAAGCCCAACTAATGGAATTGAAAATAATGAACGCGCAGGATAACCTTCGAGAGTAAAACCATTACCTGAAACCAAATCAATAACACGTGTCAAAGATTCAAATTTAGTTACTTTGGTTGTAAAATGTCCAAATACAAAATCGGTACTCCATGTAAAATTCGTATTGTTCTTTGTTTTCTCAATATTTTTGGAAGAAATTGTCAAATCAATTCCGTTTCCATCCATATTTGCTATATTTGCATATTTGAATATTTCACCTCCAATACCTGAAGTAGGCGTGATGCCAATCAAATCAAAATTTTTCCTTGAATAAATATCAAAAGAAACGTTTATGCGATTGTTCAACACTCCCAAATCGAATCCGAAATTAAATTCATTTTTCTTTTCGTATGTCAATTCCTTGTTTTGCAAAGAATAAATGCGCAATGCTCCTTTTTCCTGTATGTTTGTAAAAGGACGATAAGGAGTATAACTTTCGATAAATATTTCCGAATTGGTAATAAAATCAGGCACTGGCGATGCAGTCAAACTATATGAAGAGCGAAATGAAAGATATGAAACATATTTTTTAATTTTATCAAAGAATTTTTCATCGCTGGCATTCCACTTTAAACCAACATTCCATGTAGGCAACCAAGGCGAACCTGAAACCGATGATTTGTTGGTTGCCTCATTGCGGAAAGTTAATTGGACAGAATATTTGCCTGCATATCCGTAAATAACCGAAGTAAATCCAGCCAAACTTCTTGCGCGCGTTTCGGTTATGCTGTAATATTTATTGCCTTCTTCAATCGATTTTTTGAAATATTCATATATATAAGTCGGCACCATTCCATTGTCGTAATCCAAACCCCAACCTGTAAAGAAGTTTTTATATCTGTCAGTTGCATTAGTTTCAAATCCTGCATAAAAATTCACCATGTGTTTTTCATTAAATTCTTCCACCCACGAAAGTGTAGTGCGGGTATCAAATGCCGACATTTTATAATTAGTATTGCGGTAAATACCGGCTGTTATCCCCGGCAACACTGTTATAGGCAATTCATTCAAATTATCGGGGTTAGTATAGAGAAATGGATTGTTTTCACGTATTGTGTTGTCTTCGTATGGCTCAATGCCTGCACGGTAAGCATTCGCCTGATTGGCTCTACCTGTTACATTATGCACTTGCATTGTAGTTTTATAATTGTATGCTGCCAAAAAGCCGATTTCCAAACTTTTCAGTATTTTAATATTACCAAAATCGGTAAAAGGTTTCCATTTTAATTCACCCTGAAACTTTAAATCTACAATATCCAAATCTATGTAGTTGTTATCAAGTTCGTTGAGAATATTGAACGGAGCATAATTGCTGACATAAAAAACCTTGGGGTCAAGCGTTCTGCTGGTGTTCAAAGCATACGAATATGGATTAATATCAAAATCGCGCTTTACCTCACCAGTTACCACATCAACAGCCTGACTTAATGTTCCTGGAGCGCGCTGCTTTCTATAAGAGCCGTTGCTCAACAAATTGATATTCATACCATCAGAAATTTTATATGTGGTATTGATATTAGCCGTATATCTTTGAACTTTACTTTGTAAAGTCCATCCCGGGTCAGACATCATACTCATAGAAGCATAAGTAGTTCCAGTTGTAATGCTTAAAGCATGATTTTGCATAATATCGTCTTTGAAAAGCAAATCAAACCAGTCGGTATTACGCATTTCTGCTTCACGCAGATAGGCATTCTTTGCCTCAGGAGTATTTACAAGCGCAAATTCTGTTGCAGAGATAGGAGTATTAATCAATTGATACATCCTGCCATAAACTCCGCTCTCTCGTGCACGAAAAACATCTGCCAAATTCAACCAGCCTTTAGATGCCATCTCTTTATAAATCCCCATTTGTTCCTGCGAATTCATAAGATTATAGTTTCTGTAACTTGGTTTCAATCTGTAAGTTAATTCAGTGGTGTAATTGATTGCTTTCGCACCCGCATAACCTTTTTTGGTTGTAACAGCAATTACGCCTGCCATAGCGCGCGCACCATAAAGAGATGTTGTAGAGCCGTCTTTAAGTATTTGAAAACTTTCTATATCATCAGGATTCAATCCAGCAATTGCAGAAGAAATCAAGGTTGCGGCATCACCGGACGACAACGCATCTGCACTGACTTCTGTCATCGGCTCTACAATAATGTTATCAACAACCCAAAGCGGCTTGGAATCTCCATAAATAGATGTCGCACCACGAATACGAATTTTAGGAGCAGTTCCAAATGTCCCTGATACATTCTGCACAGTAACGCCGGAAGACCTTCCTTCCAAACCGCGGCTAATATCAGCCATACCTCCCAAGCGAGCATTATCGGCTTTAATATTATCCGTAGCACCTGTGTTGTAACGCTTGTCAATAACCTGCTTACCTGTAATGACCACCTCATCTAATTTGCGGTCATCTCCGATTTCCAGCAAAACATTTATAGAAGTACGTCCGCCGATATTAACTTCCTGCGTTTTCATTCCCACAAGAGAAAACACAAGCGTTTTTGCGCCTTCAGGTACATTAATCTCATAACGACCATCATTGTCGGTTTGTACTGCTGTATGTGTTATGCCTTTAACCTGAACAATTGCACCCACCACAGGTCCATCTTCATCACTAACTGTTCCCGTTACTCGCGTTTGGGCATTAGTCAAAGCAAAAGTGCTACTTACAAACATAATACTCAATGTAAGCAACCATTTGCAAAAACTATTAATACCATTGTGTTTTGTAATGTAATTTTTACTCATTATCTTAATTTTGTTTACTTAAATAATAAAAACGAAATGCAAAATTATAAATAATTTTTATATTATTATCTTTTTTTAAAAAAAAAATTCATTTTTAACATTTCTATTTTTTAAAAATAATATTTATCAATTTAAAAATCACAAAAAACGAAAAAATGTAATCGTTTTT
>WRGS01000175.1 GCA_009787075.1 Paludibacter sp. | reverse complement strand
AAAATAAATACACAACAAATCCTGCAGGGTTTTTCCTGCATATTGTATTTTATATTTTGTAAATTTTTATTTTTCATATTTATTCTTCAAGTTTTTTTGCATAAACAAACTGATAATCATCGTTTTGCAAATGTAAAATATGAATTAAATCTATCAGCAACCAATCGGGGTGCGCAAGTGCGCTTTCCCAAAAATCGTTTGCGCCCGACGGCAATCTTCGTTGGCTGAAATTCCATACATTTCCTTGTTGTGCGGGCTTAAAAAGCATATTTTTTTCATCGGCAGAACGCAGTTGAGCCAAAGAAAGATAATCGCAGTTGAGCCAAAAATCTGCATTGACAAAATTTTTCAAAACGGTTTCAAAATTAAGCGACAAACTTGCGGTAGAGCGGTCATTTTTATAAAAATAATCCGCGCCTGCATCTGCAAATAATTGCGCCATAAAACCTTGTCCTCCGGGCATATACCATGTTCCGTGAAAAACCGCACCTGACATTACAGTCGGTTTGTTTGTAATTTTAACAACCGAATTTTTAGCAGATTGATAGCGCGTTACAATTTCTGAAAAAATGCTGTCCGCTTTTTTTTCCTTATCAAAAAAAACGGCGATAAATTTCAACCATTCGGCACGTCCCAAAACATTGCTTTCCTGCCAATCGTTATCAATAATCAGCGGAATTCCAGCCTGCATAATCCGCTCGGCACGCGCATCATAGGCTTTGTAACCGCTCATTATCAGTGCAGAAGGCTGCTTTGTCAGCACTTTTTCCACATTTATATTCAGTGCATCGCCTAAGTCAGTAATCGTTCCTGCCTCAATGCCTTGCCTTATTGTTTGATTATAAGCAAGTTCTGCATTTGTTACAGCGATAACAGAATTAATTTCGCCAATCAAATTCAAAAATTCGTAAAGCGTTGCCGAACCACAAGCAATACTTGGCAATGGAATCACAATTTTTTGTCCGTTTGCAGGCGTTGTTACAGAGTCGTTTTTTACCAAATAATAAATACTGGAATTGTTATTGTACGAATTTTTTACTGCAACTTTTTTATAATCAGCGTAATAGAAAACAGAAAATTCTTTTGCAAATTGCAAATGCAAAGAATCTGCCGGCGGAATTTCCGACAAACCTGATGTTTTTTTTGCACACGAAACGGCAAAAAACAACAAACAAAACAGTAAAAACTGAGTAAATTTTTTCATCATTTTGGCTTTTTCCTCGAAAGCATCAAAAAAAATTATAAAATATGCAGTGGCAGGTCTTCTGACTTACTCTTTTTGGACGAAATGCCTTCCCAATTTCTCAGTGGCAAAAGTATTTTCCGTCTAATTCAATCGAAATTGTAATTTAAAATTATTCATTTACAATTGAACAAGAGATTACAGCAGCGGGACTGTTGCAGAATTTCACTGCATTCCCTTTTAATTACCATTAAGCAGAATGCTTAATTGATCGGTAAGCCATTGCAATGGCAAAAGTACAACAATATTTTTAAACAGCAAAAATTTTGTTTAATTTTTTTCAATTCTTATAAATATTTTATCATCAAAAGGTCTTCGTGATTTGCCTTGTCGGTTCTTTTTCCTGTGATTTTATATCCCAACCTTTCGTAAAAACGTACAGCAGGATTATTCTTTTGCACAGAAAGAGAGGTTTGCTGATAACCACGTTCACGCAGTAAGTCAAAAAGGCTTTTCATCATTTTATTTCCGATTCCTTTTCCTCGCCAATTTGGCAATACAGAAATTGCAAGTTCAGGCGTTTTGTCATTTATGTATCCGTATGCAGAAATTATACGAGTCCATGCAGCCCCAACTATTTGTTCGTCCTGCTCTGCCACCACACAACAATCATCTTTACCGCCAAAATCTTTTATATACACAAAAATTTCAGGCACAAAAATTACCTCGCGCGGCAATGGCTCTGCTCCGAGAGGTAGAAAAATTGCGTGGTATAAAAAGTTCTCCAAAACAGGATATTCTTCTATAAGAATCTGACGGATTTTTAAATTATTCATATTAACTCCAATTAATTTCTGCAATTATTGGTTGCAGTTTTGCATAATTACATTTTTTTGGAACTTTTACCTGTGTTCCAATTTCATATTGAGACTAAAACCCTGAACAACTCGATACACGAGGTTTTATTGTCAGTACCATTATTTTACATTATTATCCTTTATCGGATAATGACAATTTTTACAGATATTTTTTCCCATATTATTATTTTGTTTTTTATTCATTAGTCATCTATAGAATTGCAATTAATGTTCTTTGTTATATTTAAGATGAAAAATTTTCGTTTTCACGGCTTCCTTTTTGGAAACCAGCCTTTTTCAACTCGTTTGCGCTGTTCAAAAAGTTCGCCAATTGACCAAAAGGATGAAAATGCAAAAACTCCGCAAGATGCCGCTGCAATGATGTTTTGCAAGAGCAGGGCGGCAATAATTCCGCCAATTCCCAAGAGCAAAAATACCCACCAGCATTTTACGCCAAAATAATATTCTCCTTTTACCACCAAAGGATGAAAAAGTCCAATTATCAGAAAAGTAATCAAGCCGATGATAATTCCTGTCAAATGATGTGTTTCTATAAATTGCATCATAATAAAATATAAATTTTAATAATAATGTTGGTACTGGCATCAAACCAGTACCAACATCAAAAAGAATAATATTATCGAGAGGCTTTCAACGCCTCCTCCAATGAAATGCCAAGTGCTTTGGCAACGCCAGCTCCATAAGCAGGATCGGCTTTGCAGCAGTTCCTTACATGGCGTTGTTTTATAAATAATTCTGAATCGCCTATTGAGCGGGCTGTATTTTCAAAAAGAACTTGCTGTTGCGCCGACGACATCAAACGGAACAAATCACGCGGCTGACTGTAGTAATCATCATCGTATTCCCGCTCATTGTAGTTATAGGCTTCTCCTTGCAATTTTAGCGGAGGTTCTTTTGTTTTAGGTGATTCCTGCCATTCGTCATAACTGTTTGGTTCATAACCAATAGTAGAACCGTAATTTCCATCTACGCGCATTGCTCCATCGCGGTGATAAGAATGGAACGGACAACGCGGACGATTGACAGGAATTTCGATATGATTAACTCCCAAACGGTAGCGTTGCGCATCTCCATAAGAAAATAACCGCCCTTGCAACATCTTATCTGGCGAAAATCCCAAGCCATCAACTATGTTCATCGGATTAAAAGCGGATTGTTCTACTTCGGCATAATAATTTTCAGGATTTTTATTAAGTTCCAAAATCCCTACATCAATTAAAGGAAAATCTTTATGCGACCATGTTTTAGTCAAATCAAACGGATTAATTCTGTAATTGTTTGCCTGTTCTTCGGTCATTACCTGTATTTTGAATTCCCAGCGGGGAAAGTCGCCTTTTTCAATGGAACAGTATAAATCTCTTTGATGTGATTCCCTGTCTTTGGCAACAATGGCTTCCGCTTCTTCGTCTGTGAGGTTTTTTATTCCCTGCAAAGTTACAAGATGGAATTTTACCCACGTTCTGATATTATCTTTATTGATAAAACTAAATGTATGGCTTCCAAAGCCGTGCATATGCCGATAAGAATATGGAATTCCTCTGTCGCTCATTGTAATAGTTACCTGATGCAAGGCTTCTGGCAAAAGCGTCCAAAAATCCCAGTTATTATTTGCGCTGCGAAGATTGGTTCGCGGGTCGCGCTTGACTGCGTGATTCAAATCAGGAAATTTAAGCGGGTCGCGCAAAAAGAATACGGGCGTGTTGTTGCCTACCAAATCCCAGTTGCCAGCATCGGTATAAAATTTTATGGCAAAACCGCGTATGTCGCGTTCTGCATCGGCTGCTCCGCGTTCGCCTGCTACGGTGGAAAAACGGACAAAACAATCAGTTTTTTTACCGACTTCTGCAAAAATAGAAGCACGCGTATATTTTGTTATATCGTGCGTTACAATAAACGTTCCGTATGCGCCTGAACCTTTTGCATGCATACGGCGTTCGGGGATTACTTCTCTGTCGAAATGAGCGAGTTTTTCCAAAAACCATGGGTCTTGCACAAGCATTGGACCTCGTTGCCCTGCTGTCTGAACATTCTGGTTATCCGCAACAGGACGACCGGAAGTTGTTGTTAATTTTTTCTTTTCCATAAACCGATTTGATTTTTATTATTTACAAAAATTTGTATTGATATGTTTTTTATTTTATAATCTTTTAACAAATTGCCTTTTAAGTTTAAGTGATTTATTATAAAATCGGATAATTCATTGTCAATATAATCAATCACTTGGTTATCGTTCGTAAAAATATGGTGATGAATTGACGGAGTAATATCAAAATAACTTTTTCCGTTAGGATGATTCATTTTTGATAATAAACCCGCTTGACAAAACGTATCTAAAATACGATAAATAGTTGATATTGTGATTTCTGGATGTTGTTGCCGTAATTTTGAAATAATATCGTCTATCGTGCTGTGACCAGATTCCATCATCAATTTATAAATTATTTTTCGTTGCGTAGTTGCCTTTAATCCTGCTTTTTTGATTATTTCTCCTGTATCCATTTGACCAAAAATATTTTTAAAATACAAAGTAAATGCAAATAATTATTATTTGCAAATATTTTGCGTTAAAAAAAATTAATTATTATTTCATCCGCGTTCTGCAAACCACGAATCGTTTTCGTTGGGTTTTATTTTTTGCCAGATAAGTTTTTCTATCGGTTTTTTATTTAATAAATTAAACAAAATTGCTTCATTTTCTTTGCCTGTAATATATTCTGCCGCTTCTTTTTTATTATCAAAACTTGGCAAAGCGCAATATTCTGTCATAATTTTTTGCTTGAGATTTTCATAGTCCGACAAAATTTTTTCCGCTGTACTTTTCAGCCAAAGTAATTGCTCTTCGGTGGCAAGTTCGTAAAGTTTTTCTATGTCGTTGCCTCTTGAAATATAATTCCACACTTTTATGCCTGTCATTCCGAGCATAATATTGTGCAGGCGCATATATTCTTCAAATTTCACTTTTAGCCGCAATCCGCTCTCAAAGCGTACAACCACGCCTTCGGCATTATCGGGGTTGCTTTCTTTGAATTTTATAATATCTTCAAAACTGTTCAGTTCGTCATAAGTTTTTATGACAGGAAAGCCAATGTCTTCAAAATCAGTAAGTTCCACGCCTGTTTCGGTGTCAATAACCGCGAGCAGAATTAATTCCTCACGGTTTCCATAATCAACAATAATTTTATTATCAGGATAAATAATTTCAAAAAGATAGGTCAATTCTGGACGCATTTTTTTGATGCTTTTTGAATGTTTTTTTTGCAAAATTTCGTTTGCTTTGCTCGCCTGCTTTCCATCAAAACTGCCGCGTGTTGCAATGCGCCAAACTCCTTTATACCAATAACTTATTCCCAGCGAGCCATCAACTTTTTCGGTAACGGCAAAATGTTCGTGCGGAATTTTTTCAGGGTCAATTTCCCAGTAATTGAAAAATTTTTTGAACGGACGGCTAACAATATTCATTTCCTTGTCCATAATCAGACCTCGGCAGGCAACGGTCGCTTCATTCCAAACTTCTTTGTATTGCGCCCGCTTGCTGTAATTGTACAGCCAAAGCGGCAGGCGCGGATGTTTCTGAACATTGATAAATCGCCTGTCAATCATTTCTTTAAGTAAATCGGGATATTCAAATTTTGCCATAAAAATCTCTTTGAAACTTATAACCAAAAATGCAAAAATAGCATTTTTTTTATTTCGGCAAATAAAGATTTAAAATTTTGGAAAAAAAATGTACTTTTGCAGGTAAAAACAGCAAAAAATGCTTTACACAACAGATGCAATCGTTCTTCATTCAGTTAAATACAGCGACAATTCGCTGATTGTAACTATGCTCACGCGCAGGTTTGGACGGTTGGCGTATATTTTTCGTAAAGCAAAAACGATGAAAAGCGGCAATCGCGCTGCTTTTTTGCAACCGCTTAATTTAGTGGAAGTTACAGTTTATAATAATCCTAAAAAAACAATTCAGAATTTAAAGGAAATCCGAATTGCAAAGTTTTATAATAATATTTTTCAAAGCGCTGAAAAAACCGCAATTGCGCTCTTTGTAGCTGAAATTGTGAATAAATCGCTTCGCCAAACTGAAAAAGACGAACGTTTGTTTGATTTTATTGAAAATTCTTTAATTTTTTTAGATAAAACGGAAAAACATTTTGCAAATTATCATTTATTATTTTTAATGAAAATGACAAAATTTTTTGGCTTTGAGCCGTCTGCCAATTATCTGAATTACAATTACTTTGACCTTATAAGCGGTGAATTTTCAGATAAAATTCCACAGCACGAACATTTTTTGAAAAATAATGATGTCGCACTTTTTAACTCATTGATTGATAAAGAATTTGAACAAATGAGCGAAATTTCGTTTTCTCGGGCAAGCCGCAAAACAACGCTTGAAAATCTGCTTGATTTTTACCGCATTCACATTCCCGATTTTCCTCAAATAAAATCGCTTGAAGTGCTGACAGATGTGTTTGATTATTAGTACATTTCCACGTCAATTCCGCTCACATTCAAAGTTATCACGCCATTTCTGCCGCCGCTTTTGCCAAAAACATTAACAATCGGAATGCTGATTTGAAAACCAACGCTGTTGTATTTTAATTTGTCGAAAGAAACAAAAACGCCGAAATCCATCAGGCTGCGAATCCCAAGTAATTGAATACCAAGTGAATAGCCAAATTCGGTATAAAACGGTTTTTCTGCCGTATGCAGCAATTTTGCGTGAAGCCCTTCGCTGAACATTTTTCCCTGCAAAAACGGCAACCGTTTGAGCAAAATATAATCGGAATTGTAGTTGAAAAACGCTTGTAACCAATAGTTTCTTGTTGAAAAAGTATAAAATGGTAAAAGAACATAAGAGTTTTGCAAGTTTTTTGTGGAAACGAGCAAACCACCGCTCGTTTCAAAATGTTGGTAATCTATATAATTAAAATCATTGGAATTAAAGTATTTACCAAAAATTACATTATAATTTATTTGAGAAAAAATACTTGTGCTAATATTTTGTTTTATTCCCAATTCTATCCGATTAAAACGCGAAGCGGTTGCCGTTGAGGCGAATTTTCCACCGAGAGAAACGCCGCTTTGGAAATCAAGCGTAAAAGTAGGAAAGCGCGAGCGCACATAACGCTTGCCCCAATTTTCCATAAAATAGTAAAATTCAGGCGTATATGTCAATCGAATTTCATATTTTGCCAAATCCGAAAATTGCGGATTGCGCTCGCCAGCAAATTCTGGCACATTTGGCATCCAGCGTTCTTTTTTACCAAAAAAATGATATTTTGTTCTGATTTCCAATTCATTACGTTGCGCTAAACCTGTGCCGACCATCAATTGCAAACCGTTGGCGATGTCCATTTCATTTGAAAGCCAAATAAATTTTTCGTCATAAAGTTTTGCATAATTTTTTCCATAAAATAATGTGTATGAAGTGTTTAAAACGTTCTGCATTCCTGTCTTACCGCTGTAATCCTGCGTCTTTCTGCCAAAATCCAAACTGACATTTCCGCGTAATGATTTTGGCAAATAAGAAAAATCAGTATTGACATTCCAAACAAAATTTTTCCGTGCAGTCATATAAAATATTGATGGATTGATAGTTAAATGATGTGATTTTTTCCTTTTAAAATCAAAACCAAAACTTTGCCCCAGATGAAAACCGTCAGTAAAATTGTAGCCATCCCATGCTCTTGCCAGCCCCGAATAACTGAAATACAGCAGCGAAGAATCGTTGCCAACTCGCCCGCCAAAAATCAAATCGGAAATTTTAAATTTCGGATTGCGCTCGGCTTTGTCAATTGAATCAAGATATTGCTCCAAAGTATCGCGGCGAGCATAACTTTGGCGTTCTTCTTCGGTGAGAACAATTTTACGAACGCTTGTCCAATATGTTGAATCTCTGTTAGTTGCAAGAGAATCAACATTTTGTTTTATAGAATTATCATGTTTTATTTCCAAAGATTTTTTCTTTCCTTTTTCTTTAAGTTTAACAGATTTCAAATTAGATTTTTCTGCTGCAATTAAAGAGTCATTCAACTCAATATCAGTGAATTGCATCGACGAAAGCAGATTTGCCTCAAATTTTACGCCCAAAATATTTGCGTTAATTTCTGTTTGAGCATCGGCAACAAGATAAATTCCTTCGCTAACTTCGTGATAATTAAGATGATAAATAACATCCATTCCCATTACCGAAATCGCAATTTCGGCGTTGCGTACGTTCCAATAATCGTCTGCAATATAAAGCGTACCTGAAACAAATTTTGAGTCTTTGAGGCGCGGAATTATGCTTATTTTGTTAATTGTTTGATTATCAACAGTTTCAAAACCTTCGTAACGAAAACGGTAATAATCAAACGCATTTTTGTTCAGCGGCGAAAGGGCGGTCAGAAAATATGGATTGTAAAGCGAATACATCGTGGAAAGAATCGAACTTTTGGGGTCGTCCATCATTGGAAAAGAACTCGAAAACGCTTTTATATTTTGTTCGTAAATATCAGGTGCAGTGAATTTTATCTCGCTGTAAGATTCGAGCAGAAAAATTTTATCACGCACTTTTTCCATTTCTTTTTTGTCGTCAGCACTCATTAAGCCCTGAAAAAGTTTCGGAATGGAAGTCATTTTGCCCGAACCCTTTGAATATGCGTTATAAGTCAAATTTTTTACAACATTTTGATAATAAGGCGCTTTGGCAATCGCTTGACGCATAATCGCATAAGCGGGGTCTTCTCCTGCAAGTGCAACAACTTCTTTCAATTGCAAATTATTGATTTTCAACACAATGTTTTTTTCAAAATCGCTATTGGGCATAACAATTTTTTCCTGTGTTTTCTCAAAACCCAAACAGGAAATTTCCAAATTGTAAGTTCCTGCTTTAAGCGCAATAGAAAATTCTCCCAATTCGTTGGTAATCAGCCCTTGATGTGTTTCTTTCACGAAAATTGACGCGCTTTCAAC
>WRGS01000174.1 GCA_009787075.1 Paludibacter sp. | reverse complement strand
CTGATTATCGGCTACGATATGGATTCGTTCAGTTCGCTTGGCGGCACGCCTTATTTTCAGCAAGCGGAAAACATTGTAAATATGGCTCAAAGTACCGATTGGAGCGGATGGCGGGCGTTTGAAGACAGTAAAAATCGTTACGCAATTATCAGCAATTTGATGGACGGACAGTTTGCGGCATTTCGCAATTATATGTATGAATATCACCGACTTGGACTTGACCTTATGGCTGAAAACGCGGCAAATGGACGCGCAAAAATTGCCGCAGGGCTGCCAATTGTGCGCACTACAAACCGCGCCCGCCCGCAAGCAGTTGTTATCAATATTCTTTTGGATACAAAAAGCGATGAATTGGTAAATATTTTCAAAGGCGGAACGGATAAAGAAAAACAGGACGCAGTGGAAATTTTAACAGACATAAATCCTGCATTATCAAATAGATATAATGCAATTTTGGATAAAAAATAATTTTTAAAAATACATTTTTATCCTTCAATAAAAACCGTTACTTTTTCGGTTTTACCGCCAAGCGGCGGATTGAGTTTTGAAAGTTCAATTTCCCATTTATCTGCTTTTAAAATATTAATTTTCAATGAATTAATAATTCTGAAAGCGACATTTTCGAGCAAATCGGACTCTTTGTTAATTTCGGCTTTTACAATATCGTAAATCTGTTGATAATTTATTGTATCTTCAAGATTATCAGATTCTTGCGCCTTGCTGCCATCGAAAAAAACAGTAACCGACACCAAAAACTGATTTCCCAAGGCTTTTTCGTGCTGCAAACAGCCGATAAAAGCGTGAAATTCCATATTTGAAAGGGTTATTTTCATTTTTTTATTTTAAAAATTATATAAAATTAATCAACAATTAAACTTTCCACTGCTCCGTCGCTCAAATATGTTTTAATTTTGTCGCCTTTTTTGAGCAGTTTTACAGAAAAAAGACGTTTGCCGTTGAGCGTGGTGAGCGAAAAACCTTTTTTGAACAGATATTGCGGCGATTGTGTGTGAATGATTTTTTCGTACAAATCAAGTTTATTTTTTTGGAAAAAAATTGCATTTTGCGCAGCATTTTTAAGCCGAATTTTTTGGCGATTGAGTTCGAAAACACTGTTTGCAGTAATATTTTTTAGCAGATGCGTAATTTTCCAACGTGTTTGCTCTAAAATGTTTTTTTGCACTAAAATTTTATTTTGTGCAAAATTTACAATGGAATTAACTGTTTCAAATAATTGATTTTCTGCGTCTTGCATTTTATTAATCAAAAATTCAGCAACAGCAGTCGGAGTTTTCAAACTTTTGTTGGCAACCAAATCCACAATCGTATTATCACGCAAATGACCGATGCCAGCGATAATAGGCAGAGGAAATTGCGCCACATTTAGAGCCAAATCGTAACTGTCGAAACACGCCAAATCGGTAGTTGCACCACCACCGCGAATAATAATCACCGCATCAAAAAGTTCAACATTGGCGTAAATTTTTTCTAAAGAATTAATAATTGAATCCGCCGCTGCTTCGCCCTGCATAAGCGACTGAAATAGAACGCTATAGAACTTAAAACCACGCTCGTTGAGTTGATGCATAAAATCGCCGTAACCTGCCGCAGTTGCCGACGAAATAATCGCCAACCGCTGCATATACTGTGGAAGTTCCAAACTTTTATTCATTTGAGCAACGCCCTCGCTTTGTAGTTTGCGAATTATTTGCTGCCGCCGCATTGCCATTTCGCCGAGCGTAAAAGCAGGGTCTATATCTTTGATATTCAAACTAATACCATAAACTGAATGAAATTCGACTGTTACCTGCACAAGCACAGCAATTCCTTCACGCAAAATTTGCCCTGTATTTTCCTCAAAATACGTTTTAAGCATCTGAAATGTTGAAGCCCAGCAATTTGCGCGTATTTTGGCAAGCAATTTATCGGAATTTTCGGCGTTTTCAATCAAATCCAAATAAGCGTTTCCGCCATTTTCGCGCAATTCTCCGATTTCGGCTCGCACCCAAATCGGCTCGGTAAAATTCAACTTAATTGCCTGCTGTACAGTATTTAACAATTCGCAAAGCGAGATGGAATTCATTATCCAATATTTAATTTTTCAAAATTCCAATTCAATTTTTAATTCAAATCCTGCCACAATCTTTCGGCATAAAACGGCGCAATCGGCGCAATAAGTTTTGCAACGGTAAGCAGGCAGGTATAAAGCGTTTGATATGCAGCGAGTTTGTCGGCATTCATTTCTCCGCCCCAAAAACGTTTTCGGTTCAAACGAACATACCAGTTTGAAAGATTTTCTATAACAAAATCTTGAATTGCACGCCCTGCACGTGTTGGCTCGTAGTTTTCGTAATGTTCAGTAATTTCTTTTATCAAAGAATTTAAGAGCGAAATTATCCATCGGTCAATTTCTGGACGCTCAGCAACAGGAATTTCCTCCGTTTCGGGCGAAAATCCGTCAACATTTGCATAAAGCGCGAAAAACGAATAAGTGTTGTACAGAGTACCGAAAAACTTGCGGCGCACTTCTTCAACTCCTTCAACATCGAACTTTAAGTTGTCCCAAGGTGCAGAATTTGTCATCATATACCAGCGCAAAGCGTCAGAGCCATATTTTTCAATACTATCAAACGGATTTACGGCATTTCCCAACCGTTTCGACATTTTGTTGCCGTTTTTATCCAACACCAAACCATTGGAAACCACATTTTTAAAGGCTACACTATCATTAATCATTGTGCTGATGGCATGCAGCGTGAAAAACCATCCGCGCGTTTGGTCAACTCCCTCCGAAATAAAATCGGCAGGGAAAACTTTACTGAAATCTTCTTTATTATCGGTCATATTTTTTAATTACTTTTTCAAACTTTTTTGCAAAATTATATTCTTTTTGTAATAAACCATTCAAAAATTGATTGCATAAAAGGCAATTCTATTACATTCATGAAATTAAATTTTCCCCGCAAAATTACTCAAAACTTTTTTTTTAGCAAAAAAACAATTATTTTTGTCAATAAAATTATATTAAAAAAAATAATAAATCATTGTGTATCACGTTCCTGCGCTTTTAAATGAAACGCTCGAAGGGCTTAATATTCAGCCCGATGGCGTGTATGTTGATGCTACTTTTGGCGGCGGCGGACATTCGCGTGCTATTTTGGAAAAACTTGGTGCAAAAGGCAAACTTTTGGGCTTTGACCAGGATTTTGATGCCGCCAAAAATGCGATTGACGACTCGCGTTTTACTTTTGTGCATAGTAATTTCAAATTTTTCAAAAATTTTTTACGATATTATAATATTGAAAAAGTTGACGGCATTTTGGCTGATTTGGGCGTGTCGTTTCATCATTTCGACCAGCAGGAACGCGGTTTTTCGTTCCGTTTCAATTCGCCGCTCGATATGCGAATGAACAGGCATGCAACCCAAACCGCCGCAGATGTGTTAAATTCTTATTCGGAAGAAAAACTTGCAGATATTTTTTATAATTACGGCGAATTGCGCCAAGCGCGGCAAATAGCCAAACTCATTGTAAAAGAAAGAATTAAACAAAAAATTAATACAACCGCTCATCTTGCCGATATTCTGAAATCTGTTTTTTTTAAAGAAAAAGAAAAAAAAGACTTAACGCTTGTTTTTCAGGCGCTTAGAATTGAAGTTAATAACGAACTTGACGCTTTGAAATCTTTTTTGCAGCAAACAGTTGAAGTTTTAAAACCCGAAGGACGTTTGGCTATTCTGACTTATCATTCGCTCGAAGATAGACTTGTGAAAAATTTTATGCGTTGCGGAAATTTTGAAGGGCAACAGCAAAAGGATTTTTACGGAAATCTTATTGCCCCGTTTAAACCATTGAATAGCAAACCGATAATTCCATCAGAAAATGAAATTGCAGACAATCCGCGCTCGCGAAGCGCAAAATTAAGAGTTGCAATGTTGATGTGAAATTAGGTCTAAATGATAAAATTAGTCTGAATTTTGTCTTAAACTTAACACCATAAAAAAATCAAATGCAATTTTCGATATTCCAAACAAATGCGCGGATACCGAGAATTTCGGAATTGTTGTCAATTTGCTTGAGAGTATCGAGTATAGGTTGCACCTTTTCATCTTCAACAACAATAAACATCGCATCGTTGAGGGCAGGCCATGCGTGCGTGCCAAGATGCGGCTCGCCTCCGCGGCTGCCTCTTCCGCCAATGTTTTGCATCTGCGTAAAGCCCGAAACATTATGTATGCGCATCATTTCATTTATTTCGGGCTGCAATGCCTGTTCGTATATTATCAATATTGATTTCATTTTTATATTTCCAATTAAATATTATTTTTATAAAAAATTAACAATAAATTACGATTTGCGCCTCTGCTCTGCCGCCCCTATGCCAGAGTGCAAAAGGGGCAACAGCCAGAGGTCAAATTGCGTATTTTTTCTGTAATTTTCGTCTTTGCCTTACAACTCCATTTTTAGCAAAAAAAGTGTAGAGCGCAGGAACGAATATCAGTGTCAGCATTGTAGAAACCAGCAATCCGCCGATAACCGCTACTGCCATCGGTTGCCACATTTCTGCACCTTCGCCGTTGCTTATAGCAAGCGGCACCATACCCAAAATTGCAGTAATAGAAGTCATTAATACCGGACGCAAACGGCTTTCGCCGCCTCTTATAACTGCACGGCGCACGCCCATTCTACGCTCGCGGTTAAGGTTGATATAATCCACAAGTACAATACCATTTTTCACCACAATCCCCGCAAGCATTATCACCCCGATTATAGACATTATATTTAATGTATGTCCTGTAACCCACAGAGCAAGTATAACGCCCGCAATTGCAAATGGAATTGTAAACATAATAATAAACGGATAAGTCAGCGACTCAAACTGCGATGCCATAACCACAAATACAAGCATCAAAATCAGTACAAAGAGCAATCCCATATCAGCATTTGATTCCTGCTGATCTTCGTATGAGCCTGCTAAATCAACAACAATATCCGATGGAATTTCAGTTTTATCAATAATTTCCTTAACTCCTGTAACAATTTTGCTCAAAGGTACGCCCGAAGCAAAACCTGAAACAGTAATAATACGCTGACGGCTTTTTCGCTCAATAGTTGGCGGAGAAAAACGCTGAACTACAGTACCCAAATCACGTATTTTAACCGCCTGCCCCATATTGTTGTAAATCATAATATTTTCAATATCGTTAATTGATGTACGGAATTCGGGTGCGTAAATAACACGAATATTATACTCATCGCCATCTTCTCTGTAAAGCGAGGCAATAAGTCCGCTCATTCTGTTTCGCAAGAAAGTTGCAGCAGAGGCAAGCGTCAGTCCGTTAAGCGCAAGTTTGTCGCGGTCGAAATCCACCTGATATTCAGGTTGATAATCCGAACGGCTGATTGTAATATTTACAAAACCTTTAACTTTTTGAAATTCTTTTTGCAGACGCGAAGCTACGCTGTCGGTTTCGGCAAAGTCGTAACCATAAATTTCTATAGCAAGAGTTTGCTGCCCGCTGCCCATACTCATTCCTCCGCCAGCAATAACGCTCACTTTTTTAATATCTGGAATAGCATTCAAATAATTACGAATTTCGTCCGAAATTTGAAAAGTGGATTTTTCACGTTTTTCTTTGCCCACAAGCCTAACATTGAAAGAGGCAATATTTGCGCCATTGCTGCCCAAAAGTGCGAAAGCATTGCTGCTGCTTGGTTGCCCTGTGGAAAAATTAACTATATTAACTTCTTTTTGATAAGTTTTTCTTATATAATCCGAAATTTTCAACGCCCAATCTTTTGTTATTTCATTGCGAGTGCCGATAGGTAATTCCATTGAAATAGAAATACGAGAATTGTCGGAAGCGGGCATAAATTCAGAGCCTATTCTTCCTGTAAAAAAAGGCAAAACCGAAAGTACTAAAAAACCTAACCCGATTACAAAGACCCCGCCGCGATGCAAGGTCGCCCAATTTACTATTTTTGCATAAGAACTATCTAACCATTTTAAAAATTTTTCTATCGGACTATAAACTTTATTAAAGAATGTACTGTGAACCAAATTTTTGCGCAACATACGCGATGTCATCATTGGCGTAAGAGTAATAGCGGCAACCAGCGACATCACAATCATTATTGTAACTATCCAGCCAAGCACTCTGAACATCATTCCTGCCATTCCTGTCATCATTGTAAAAGGCAAAAATACAGCAACCAGAGTCAATGTTGAAGCTACAACCGCCATTGAAACTTCGTTTGTTCCCTGTATTGATGCGCTGTGAGGATCGGAGCCGCGCTCTATATGCCGTGTAATATTTTCTAAAACCACAATCGCATCGTCAACAACAAGTCCAATAGCAATAGTCAAACCGCTGAGCGTTATCATATTAAGCGTTCCGCCTGTTCCAAACAAATAAATAAATGATGAAATCAGTGAAATAGGGATTGTTACAATAATAATAATGGTGGCTCGCCATCGCCCAAGGAAAAACAGCACAATAAGCATTACGAAAATAAGAGCGAGGAAAACAGTTTCTTCCAACGCCCGAACTGTGTTCTTAATATTTGTGGAAGAGTCCATAATAATATTAAGTTTCACATCCGAAGGCAAAGATTTTTGCAATTCAGGCAAAATTGCATTTATTTTATTTGCAATTTGTACTGTGTTTGCTCCAGATTGTTTTTGTACAATAATAGAGCCGCCTTGTATGTTGTTTGTGTAGGAAACTTGAACTTTCTCTTGAATGCTATCGCGCACTTGAGCAATATCCCGCATAAAAATCTGTTTGTTGCCAATTGTTCCAACAACAACATTATCCAACTGCTTGGGATCGGTAAATTCGCCTTTTATACGCAAAGAATATGTGTTGCTGCCAACATCTATTGAGCCGGCAGGCGTATTCATATTTGAGGTTGCAATGTTTTGAGCAATTCCTTCAACAGTCATGTTATATGCAGCCAATTTATCAGGATCTACATAAACCAAAATTTCGCGCTCCGGTACACCATAAATAGATACCGACCCAACTCCATTTATACGCGCAAGTCGGTTGGCAATTCCTTCATCAAGAATTTTGTACAATCCGGGTAAACTTTCTTTTGCCTGAGCCGATATAATTACAATGGGAATCATATCAGTTGAGAATTTGAAAATGATGGGGTCGGAAACTCCGTCGGGCAACATCATTTTTATCATTCCCAACTTATCGCGCACATCGTTGGTAAGGTCGTCAATATTTTTTCCATACTCAAATTCGAGAGTAATTATCGATGTGTTTTCTTTGGACTGAGAGGTAAGCGTTTTCAAGTTTTGAATTGTGTTCAAAACGCTTTCTAACGGTCGTGTAACATTGGTTTCAATATCTTCGGCACTTGCGCCCTGATATGTAGAAATTACCATTAAAGTATTGGTATCAATATCAGGAAACAAGTCGATAGGCAGTTTGGAAAACGCAAACACACCCATTATGATTATTGCTATAAATATCAACGCAGTAGATACTGTATTTTTTACCGCAGTTTCGGTTATTTTCATTTTTTTATAAAAATTATAAATTAAGAATTATGAGTAAAATGAATAAAGAACTTTACAATAGTTTTTTTTGTTTTTAATTATTTAAAATTAGCAAATTCTTTATTCTTCATTTTTATTGTATTACCTGTACTTGCATTCCGTCCTGCAATTTTGTTTGACCGGCAGTAACAACAGTTTGCCCATTGGTTAAGCCCGAAATAATTTCGTACTGGTCGCCGGTGCGGTTGCCAAGTTGCACTTCGGTATAACGCACTTTATCGCCATCAAGCACATAAACGAACTTCACACCGGAACCCTGCTGAGAGACGACCGCACGGTCGGGTACAAGAATTCGGTTTTGTTTTCCAAAATTAACAAAAACGCGCCCGAACATTCCCGGACGAATTTTCCCTGCCGAGTTTGGTAAAGTTATATCAGTCGAAAATGTGCGTGTTGCAGGGTCAATCGTAGGATAAATAAGTCCAATTTTTCCTGTAAATTTCTCATTGGGAAAAACGTCAAAATTCACATCAACGCCCATTCCGAGTTTTATTTGCGGCAAATACGATTCGGAAATATTAATTGTAAGTTTTACAGGATTTACCTGCATAACCGTAAGCACAGGCACTTGTCCGTTGAAAAGGTCGCCGTTATCGTAATTTCGCGCGGTAACAATGCCCGTGAGCGGACTGAGCAAATAAGTATTTTCGTTTGCGTTTTTGAGATTGGTTTGCGCCACATTAAGCGCAACACGTGCATTATCAAGGTCTTGCTTCGATGCTCCGCCAACATTGTAAAGTTGTTCTACGCGGTTAAAAGTTGCCTGCAAATTATCAACTTGCGTTTTAATCACATCTTGTTGAACTGCGTCCATCTGTACAAGTTTTTGCCCTTTTACAACGCGATTGCCCACTTCTACAAAAATTTTACGAATTCTGCCTGGCGTTTGCGGCGCAATACTGTTTTTTGCCTCAGGCAAAGCCGTTGTGGTAAAACTTACCGTTTGTTCCACCATTTGTTCAGTTGCCTGCGTTACGCGCACTTTTACTATTGACGCGCTATCGTTTACTGCCGTGACACCCGCTGTTTTACTTTTGCCGCAACCTGCTATGGCAACTGCAATTGCTGCAAAAATTATGACTTTATTAATTAATATCCAATTTTTCATTTTCTTTATTATAAAATATTTTAATGCTTAATGAATTATTTTTATTCGAATTTAATAGGTTTTTCCCAATAATAATTCCAAATCGGCTTTTGCATTCAAATAATTGCTTACCGATTGATTGTAGCCCAATCCTGCCTGCTGATAAAGCAATTCGGCATTATTCAAATCAATAAACGTTGCCGCGCCTACTTCGTACATTTTGCGTGAAATTTCTACCGCTTTTTCCGCCTGACGCACAGTTTCTTTGCTTGATGAAATTTGCAGTGCAGCAGTGCGTAAAGTTTCGTAACCTGCTTGAAATTGTGTTTG
>WRGS01000173.1 GCA_009787075.1 Paludibacter sp. | reverse complement strand
GAAAGTTTGAGAAACGATGGTAGAATTTGGGTACCTAAAAAACTTGAAGATGCCGCTGCAATCCGCGAGGGAAAACTCAAACCAACCGATTTGAAAGAAGAAGACCGCGATTATTATTTGGAAAGACGTTATCCCGCTTTTGGAAATCTTGTTCCGCGTGATGTTGCTTCGCGTGCGGCAAAAGAACGTTGCGATGCGGGATATGGAGTGGGAAACACAGGTTTGGCAGTTTATTTGGATTTCAAAGCGGCAATAGACCGTTTGGGCGAAGACATTGTGCGCGAGCGTTACGGAAATCTTTTTCAAATGTATGAAAAAATTGTTGATGAAAATCCGTATAAAACACCGATGATGATTTATCCTGCAATTCATTATACTATGGGCGGAATTTGGGTTGATTACGAACTGCAAACTTCGATAAAAGGGCTTTTCTGCATTGGCGAGGCGAATTTTTCCGACCACGGAGCAAACCGACTTGGCGCATCTGCTTTGATGCAGGGTTTGGCTGACGGATATTTTGTATTGCCTTATACAATTCAAAATTATTTGGCTGACCAAATTCAAGTTCCGCGTCTTTCGACCAATGCACCCGAATTTTTGGAGGCTTTGAAAGCCGTTGATGCAAAAATTCAGAAAATCCAGAAAATCAACGGTAATCGCACTGTTGATTCTATTCACCGCGAACTCGGTAATGTGATGTGGGAATATGTTGGAATGGGACGCACCAAAGAAAGTTTGCAAACTGCGCTTGAAAAAATTAAGGAAATACGTAAGGAATTTTGGGCAAATGTTTATGTGCCTGAAACTAAAACCTGTCCGAATGTGGAAATGGAAAAAGCATTGCGCTTGGCTGATTTTATCGAAATAGGATATTTGATGGCTTTGGACGGTTTGCTGCGCAATGAATCGTGCGGCGGACATTTCCGTGAAGAATATCAAACAGAAGACGGCGAAGCCTTGCGCGATGATGAACATTTTGCATACGTTTCGTGCTGGAAATTCACAGGCGACAACTCCGAACCCGAACTTATAAAAGAGCCGCTGGAATATGAATTTGTAAAACGGCAGCAAAGAAATTATAAGAGTTAATTTTCATAACACAAATTTTTGGAGCATAGAACGAAGATTTTTTTGTATTCTATGTTCCGAAAATTGATTTTTTAATAAAAAATATCTAAAATTTGAATTCATTAAAATATGTCAAAATCAATAAATGTTACGCTGAGAGTTTGGCGGCAGGCAGCCCCAAAAGCAAAAGGAAAGTTTGAAACATACAAACTTAACGACATCTCGACCGATGCTTCATTTCTCGAAATGTTGGATATTCTTAACGAACAACTCATAGGCGAACACAAAGAGCCAATCGCATTCGACCACGATTGCCGTGAAGGAATTTGCGGAATGTGTTCGCTTTACATCAACGGACATCCGCACGGACCCGATTCTGAAGTTACAACGTGCCAAATGCACATGCGCCATTTCCACGACGGACAAACGATTACAATTGAGCCGTGGCGTTCTGCCGCTTTCCCTGTGATTAAAGATTTGATGGTGGACAGGCAGGCATTCGATAAAATTATTCAGGCGGGCGGTTTTGTTTCGATAAATACAGGCGGTGTGCCCGACGGCAATGCAATTCCAATTCCAAAAGCGGCTGCCGACGAGGCAATGGACGCCGCTTCGTGCATCGGGTGCGGCGCGTGCGTTGCTGCCTGCAAAAACGGCTCGGCAATGCTTTTCCTCTCAGCAAAGGTAAGCCAACTCGCGCTTTTGCCGCAGGGAAAAATAGAACGCGCCGCTCGCGTAAAAGCAATGTTGAAAATGCACGATGAACTTGGCTTTGGCAACTGTACAAACACAGGGGCGTGCGCTGCCGAATGTCCGAAAAACATTTCGCTTGCCAATATTGCACGGCTAAACCGCGAATATATTAAGGCAAAAGTTAAAGATTAAAAATTTGTAATTGGCGCGGAGTTTTTTCGCGCCATATATTTTTATATTTTTTCTTAAAAATTAAAAATAAATGCAGAATAATTGCGTTTATATCGCTTAAATATTTTATTTTTGTAAAATTTTTTGTTTAAATAATTAATTTAAAAATCTGAAAATGAGTTTATTTTCTATTTTACTGACTTCGCCTATGGGGCAGGATTCGCTGGCTGCTGTTTCGAATGTTGCAACACAGACGGCTGCAAATGCGCCTGTGGATAATTATTTTTCGTTGTTGCTGAAAGGCGGCTGGATTTTGCTGCCGATTTTTTTGCTTCTTTTGCTGGCAATTTATGTGATTATTGAGCGTTGGGTGATTTTGCACTCGCTTGGAAAATCCGATTCTGTATGGTTTGCGCGTGTAAATGAGTTGCTTTCTGAAAATAAAATAGAAAAAGCGGCGAAATTTTGTAACGAACAAACCAATGCTTATGCGCGTGTCGTTGGCGCGGGTTTAGCGGAAGTTGAACAAACGGTTGAGTCCGTTCAAGATTCGATGCAAAGTCAGGCAAATCAACAAATTAACCTGATGGAACGTCATATGAACTGGCTGGGAATAACTGCCTCAATTGCGCCTATGTTAGGTTTTTTGGGAACAATTTTTGGCGTTATCAAAATTTTTTACGACATCGCAAAAACTAACGATTTCGATATTTCTACAATTTCTGACGGCTTGTATCAAAAAATGATTTGTTCAGGAGTAGGTTTGTTCGTTGGAGTTATTGCTTACGCAGGATATTATTTATTGAATGGAAAGATTGACCGCATAGTTGCAGGAATGGACAAATACGCTAACGAAACTTTGCGCACCGTTCGTTCTCTCAAACACAAAAACGTTGAATCATGAAAATAGAACGCCGAAAATTACGCACCGCAGAGGTTTATACGGCATCTTTGAATGATATTATGTTCTTTTTGATGCTGTTTTTTCTGATTGTTTCTACAATGATTGCCCCCGCTACAATGCGCGTGGTGTTGCCTTCATCAAAAACATCAACCGATGCGGCTGTTCGCAATCAGGTAAATCTGACCGTTACTGCCGACTTGCATTATCTTATTGAAGATAAAGAAGTTGCATTTGAGCAAATTGAGCCGTTTCTTATCAGCGAACTTGCCGCCAAACCCGAAACTCAGGAAACAGTTGTGTTGCTGCATGCCGATAAATCTTTGAATTTACAAAATATTGTAGATTTATTTGATATTGGCAACAAACTGAAAGTAAAAATGATACTTTTCACTCAAAAAGAAAAGCGGTAGAAGTTTTGTAAATACAAAAATAATTTTTTCAATTTTATAGTAATTTTGCACATTCTTATGTTTCTAATGTAATTTATGGCACGAAACACGCCCCTTTTTCAACGAATTGATTGGACAACCGTTATCATTTATTTGATTTTGGTTGTTATGGGTTGGTTGAGCGTGTATGGCGCAAGTTACGATTTTGAAAATCCAACTTCTATTCTTGATTTCGACCAACGCGCTGGAAAGCAGTTTATATGGATTCTGACAGGGTTTGTTATTGCTGGCTTAATTTTACTTATTGACGCAAAAATTTATAATTATTTTGCATACATAATTTATGGAGCAATAATTTTTTTACTGATACTCACAATATTTATTGCGCCTGATCTTCGTGGTTCGCACTCGTGGATAGTGATTGGACCTGTTAATTTTCAGACTGCTGAATTGGCAAAAGTGGCTACTTCATGTGCTCTTGCTCGGTTTATGAGTTCGTATAACTACAAATTTCGTTCGTGGAAAGACCTTTTCCCTCTTTTAGGAATTATATTTTTGCCGATGGCATTGATTGTTTTACAAAAAGAAACAGGCTCTGCGCTTGTATTTTGCGCATTTTTTCTGGTTTTTTATCGCGAGGGAATGAAAGGAATTGTTATTTTGCTTGGGTTTTTGGCGGTTGTGCTGTTTGTGGCTGTGATTCGTTTCAGCGAAATAAAAGTTGGCAGCGGTTCGCTCGGTTTTCTTATAGCAATGTTGATTGTGCTGATGATACAGTTGACTTATGCTTGTGTAATAGAAAAAGACTTCAAACAAAGCGCATTTGTGTTGCTTGGCGCGTGTTTGATTGCGATAATTGCATATTTATTATTTTTTATTTTTAAAATAAATATAGATTTTGATTATGTAGCGGTTGGGATTATAGTTTTAAGTTCGCTATTTTGGGGTGTTTTGGCATTGTTTTTCAGGAAAAAACGTTATTGGACAATTGTTTTTATTTCAATAGCAAGCGTAATTTTCAGTTTCTCGTCCGATTATCTGTTTGAAAAAGTACTTGAGCCGCATCAACGCAATCGTATTATGGTGGTTTTGAATATGAAAGAAGATTTGCGCGGCGATGGTTACAATGTCAATCAGTCGAAAATTGCTATTGGCTCTGGCGGGTTGTTTGGCAAGGGCTTTCTCAATGGCACGCAAACCAAACTTAAATACGTTCCTGAACAGGATACGGACTTTATTTTTTGTACTGTTGGCGAGGAACACGGCTTTGTCGGCTCAATAGTGGTGCTTGCACTTTACGCTTTTTTACTGATTCGACTGCTGGCAATTGCCGAGCGTCAACGAGATGCTTTTGCTCGTGTTTATGGTTATTGTGTGGCGAGTATTTTGTTTTTGCATTTTGTAATAAATGTCGGAATGGTGCTTGGTTTGATGCCTGTAATCGGCATTCCGCTGCCGTTTTTCAGTTACGGCGGCTCATCGTTGTGGAGTTTTACAATTCTTTTGTTTATTTTAATAAAATTGGATTCCGAAAGGAGATAAAATGATAACCGAAAATGAAATATTTCCGATAGGAAAAATCCTTAAACCGCACGGAGTTCGCGGTGAAATTCTGTTTTCGTATTCTTCTGATGTGTTTGAAAATGAATATTTTAAATATTTTATTTTGGAAATAGACGGAATTTTAGTGCCATTTTTTATTAATGAATATCGAATTAATTCTGCCGAAACTGCTTTTGTAAAACTTGATGGAATTGACAGTGAAAATGATGCAAAATTTCTTACTGCAAAAGTGGTTTTTGCTCCAAAAAAGTTTTTGGAAAAAGTAAAAACGGAAAATATAGGACTTGATTATTTCATTGATTTTCAAATAATTGACAAGAAAAATGATTTTTTAGGCAAAATTTATGACATTGACCAAACAACTGCCAATGTTTTAATGATTGTACAAACGGCAAATGATGAAATTTTAATTCCATTTTCTGAAAATTATATCATTGATATTGACCACAATACAAAGAAAATTTTTGTAGATTTACCGCAAGGCTTGATTGAATTGCAGGAAAAATGATTAACTTTGTGTAAAGAAAATAAAAATTTAACTTTTTATTTCTAATTTTAAATTATAATTTTTTAACAAATGACATCATTAAAAAAAATATCAGTAGGAATTTTGACCGAAAAAGAAATTGAATTTGAATTTTTTGGCAATTTTTTTTATGATAATAATTTGATTTTCAGCGGAATACAAAAAGTTGTTTTTCAAAAAGAAAAAATATTTTTTGAAAATAATTTTTATAAAGAAATAAATTTTACACCCGAAAATGATAACTGTTTTTTTGAATTGAAAAACGTTACAATAGGAAAGGAATTTCATTGGAAACAGAAAGAAAATCAGCGTTTTATGGGCAGTTTGAAATTTATTGTTGAAGATGAAAAAATTACTGCGGTCAATATTATTTCTGCCGAAGATTATCTTAAATCGGTGATTTCCAGCGAAATGAATGCTTCTTCTTCGCTTGAATTGCTTAAAGCGCACGCTGTTATTTCGCGCAGTTGGCTTTTGGCGAATGAAAAATTAAGAATTAAGAATGAAAAATCTAATCGCTGCGTTTGTTCTTCGGGCAATTCATCGTTTATTAAATGGTATGAACGCGATGCGCATCGCAATTTCGATGTCTGTGCAGATGACCATTGCCAGCGTTATCAGGGCATTTTGCGGCAAAGCAATGAGCGTGTTAATCAGGCAGTTATGCAAACTTGCGGAGTGGTTTTGATGTACGACGGTGAGATTTGCGATACGCGGTTTTCAAAATCTTGCGGCGGAAAAACCGAACTTTTTAAAAACTGTTGGGCTGATATGCATTTGCCTTATTTGGAAAGCGTTGTTGATGCGCCGCAGGAAAATGGAGTGGGGGAGCGGGCTGATTTGACAAATGAAAAAAACGCTGAAAAATGGATTTTGTCCTCGCCCGAATGTTTTTGCAATACACACGATGCCAATATTTTAGCGCAAGTTTTAAATAATTACGACCGTGCTACGACCGATTTTTTTCGTTGGGAAAAAGAATTTTCGCAGAAAGAAATTTCTGAAACTATTTGTAAAAAATCTGGTTTTGATTTTGGTGAAATATTGGATTTAATTCCGATGCGGCGCGGCGAGTCGGGGCGGATTGTGGAATTGCAAATTGTTGGTACAAAGCAGATTATGACAGTTGGTAAGGAACTTGAAATTCGCAAATGGCTTAGCGAAACTCATCTTTACAGTTCGGCTTTTGTGGTCGAAAAATTTGATTTTAAGGAAAATATTCCACAGAAATTTGTTTTACGCGGCGCGGGCTGGGGGCACGGCGTAGGGCTTTGCCAGATTGGAGCGGCGGTTATGGGCGAGCGAGGCTACAAATTTGACGAAATTTTGATGCATTATTTCAAAAATACTGAATTAAAAAAGATATATTAAAATTATTTATAAATTACAAACATTGTGTTTTCAACTCATTCACTTTCAATAGGTTATCTTCGCAAAGGAGAAACGTTTGCCATTCAACGCGATTTGAATTTGCAGTTAAATCTGGGCGAATTGGTTTGCCTTGCAGGACCAAACGGCAGTGGAAAATCCACTTTGCTGCGCACGCTTTCGGGTTTACAGCCACCGCTTTTTGGACGGGTACAAATTGACGGCGAAGATATTTTTGCGCTTTCGGTGCGGCAAAAGGCGTTGCAACTTGCAATGGTGCTGACCGAACGCGTTGATATTGAGAATACTACGGTTGCGCAAACTGTTGCTATGGGGCGGCAACCTTATACTTCGTGGTGGGGCATAATTGCAAAAAATGATGAGAAAAAAATTAATGATGCGCTGCAACTTGTTCATTTACAGGAATTTAAAAACAGATTTATAAATGAACTTTCGGACGGAGAACGTCAGCGGGTAATGATTGCAAGAGCGTTGGCGCAGGATACGCCGCATATTTTTCTTGACGAACCGACTGCGCATCTCGACTTGCCAAACCGCATCGAAATTATGCTGCTGCTGCGCCGTCTTGCGCATAAAACGAAAAAAGCGATTTTGCTTTCTACGCACGAACTTGATATTGCGCTGCAAGTTGCCGATTGTATTTGGTTATTATCCAGCGACTTGCCTGTGCAAATCGGTTCTCCTGCCGCCTTGATTGCCAATGGAACTTTTGAGCGGGTTTTCGACAGCATAAATTACAGTTTTAATACAAATAATGAATATTTTATTAAATTAAAAAATTTAGAATCCGTTTAAATTTTAAAAAGTGTAATTTTGCACAATGTTATTGCGCATGTTGCTTGCAATAACAACATTTTTAATTATATGTTAAATTTTAGACACATAGAAATTTCGGATAAAAAGTTGATTGACAGTTGTTTGCAAAGCAAACATTCGCGTTCGTGCGATTATTGTTTTGCAAATCTTTATGCGTGGCAGGAACGTTTTAAAACGGTTTTTACTGTATTTCACGATACGCTTTTTGTAAAATTTGAGGATAACGGCGCAACTTTTTATATGTTTCCTTTGGGGAAAATGCCCTTGAAAAAAGCGTTGAAATTGCTTGAAAATGATGCACGCGAGCGTTCTGTTGAATTGAAAATCAAAGCAATTTCAGAGGAAATGTGGCAGCAAATTCAAAAAGAAATGCCAGACAAATTTTCGTTTTTGCCCGAACGAGAAAATTTTGAATATCTGTATTTTACAGAAAAATTAATTAATCTTTCGGGGAAAAAACTGCAAAGCAAGCGCAATCATATCAACCGTTTTAAAGCCGAAAATGCCGACTGGGAATTTGCATTAATTAATACGCGAGAAGATTGTTACGATTGTTGGAACATGCTCAAAGCGTGGGAAAACGAGAATTTGACGGTTTCTTCGCCGTCTTTGATTTACGATTTTAAGGCGAGCGAACTGATGCTCAAGCACTTTGACGAACTTGGCTTGCAGGGCGGAATGATTAAAATTAACGGACAAATTGCGGCTTTTGCTGTTGGCGAACCGCTTGATAATGAAACATTTGTGGTACATATTGAAAAAGCGCCGCGCGATATGAACGGAGGATATGCGATTATAAATCAGCAATTTGCAGAACATATTGCGGCTAATTATTTGTATATTAACCGCGAAGAAGATTTGGGGCTCGATTCTTTGCGCAAAGCAAAACTTTCGTATCAGCCCGCTGTATTGTTGCAGGAAGGAGTCGTTACTTTAATTGCTTGATTTATGATTTTTAATTTTGCGTTTTTTAAACATTTAAAAACACAACCAAAACAGTGAGCAACAGATACTCACTGTTTCAGTTTTTAGGCAAAACAGCAGAATTAACTTTCTGTTTTATCGCTATTATTATCACTGCGATGGTAATAGTATTTTTCTTTGCGTCTTTGGTTTGTTACATTAAAAAACACAATCATTCCCAGAAAAAACGATACAATGCAAAAAATAATCCAAAACGCACGTTCTTTTTTAGACTTGACAAGTTTTGACTGCACTATACGCCTTATTATCCACCATTCACATAATAACCAAATAATAAAACTAATTGTCCAAACAATCCAATTTATTTGAGATAAATTTGTCAAAAAATTCATATCCATAATATATTTAGTTTTTTATTTATCCACGCAGACACGCTTTATATCTTTGTTCTGCTGCATAAACTTGTTGCTGATAATTACCAGAAAGCAGA
>WRGS01000172.1 GCA_009787075.1 Paludibacter sp. | reverse complement strand
TGTGATTGAATTTTATTGTATAGATATGCAGGCAGTATAAAGATATATTTTGCTGTTTTTAATTAAAAATATCACTTTAAAATATGAAACAACAACCCTTGTGTTCCAAAGTCAGTGATTTGATGTTTTAGATTGTATATAAGGTTTTTAGAAAATAAATAACATAGAAAAAAGATATATGACTTATAATAACCATAGATAATATTCAGGTGAATATCAGCATTTTAAGTAAAAATAATTAAAACCTTAACAGATAGAAAAGATTTAGAAATAATAAAATTAAAATTTATATGAAATTACCACCGTTATACGCATTTTTATTAATGTTCGTTATGTTTTCCTGTTATAAGGAAACGCCTGTTGCCGTGTCTGTTTCCTTTGAGGTTAAGGCAGCAGGGGATAACTACACAATGCCTGTGCGCGTTACTCCTGAAAACTGCACCACAGGGGCGGATTATTATCAATGGACATTTGAAGGCGGCGTTCCTGCTGCCTCTAACCAGCGGCAGCCGGGCGAGATAACCTACAATAAGGCAGGCGTTTATACTATTCGCCTTGAAGCGTGGAACGATGGCGCACGCCAGGAAAAGGAATATACTTTTACTGTTTATCCATCTTTGATTGTAAATTTTGATGTAGAAATTCCAATCAATAACTTTGCGCCTGCTGAATTGAAGATAACCAATACAGGCAGCGAGGCGGCAAGTTATCTTTGGCAATTCGACGGAGCGGAAACCGAAACTTCTACCAACAGAGAACCGCAGGGAATTATTTACCGCAATGCAGGAACATATACAATCACACTGAACGCCTTTAACGGTTTTGAAACTTTCAGTATTTCCAAAACAATAGAAGTTCAGCCTGCTTTAGATGTTGATTTTGAGATAATTCCGTCTTTTGAAGATGAAGATTACGAATCGCCGTTTAAGGCAAGTCTGCAAAACAAAACCATTAGCGGACTGAATTACCTTTGGAGTTGCTCAGGCGGGACGATACCAAATGCAACTTCCGAAAACACGGAAATAAATATGTCAAATTCAGGCAATTACAATATTGTTTTGCAGGCTTCAAATGGTAAGGAAACCAAAACTGCTACAAAGACAGTAACCATAAAACCGAATTCCAATCTTTACAGAGTATCAGACGTCAAATTCGGGGTTAAGCAGGCGGAAAATACGCTCGGCTGTTATTTTTCGCTTGCAAAACGCGCTACCTACATATCCAACGAGGTACGCAGCGCCGATGAGCCGTTTATCAATCTTGTTTTCTATTCTGCCGATGTAAGTTTGCAGTTCTGCAAGTTTATTTCTCCGACAGATGTAAGCAATTTTGATTTTTATCCTATGCCTAATGCAACGGCAACGTATTTTATCAATGATTTGAGTGCAACGATCATTGTTTTTTCAGGCGGCGGCTTCGACAGTATGGAAAACGACAGCCCTTTACAAAGTTTGAATATCAGAAACAATGCAAACTCAACGTGGTTTTCCACTGTAACCTTGCCTTACATTATTCTGTTTGAAACATCAGACGGACGCAAAGGGGCGATAAAAATAAAACAGGCAGTATGCAACGGCAATGAATCGTATATTTTAACCGATATAAAATACCAAAAAGAAAGTAACTGAAAATGAGAAAATTAACAGCGATATTATTTGTATTTTTAATTTTTTGCGTTAATATTTTTTCGCAAAGCGTAAATATTGGGGACTTGGGCAGTTCGTTGAAAAAACCTGTCAGAATCAACGGCGGTCTGTCGTTGGGTACAATGCTTTACGGCGGCAATGAAGCAAGCGTCAATCGCCAGCCATTCACATATTTTATCAACGGCAATTTGAATTTTACGTTCTTTGGCATAATCAATATGCCTTTCACAATGAATTTTAATAATTTAGGGGCTAAATACAGTTATCCGTCTTTGCCCAACCGTTTGAGTTTGCACCCTTCGTATAAGTGGATTACCGCGCATATTGGCGATATTTCAATGACATTTTCCCCTTACACTTTGAGCGGACACCAATTTACAGGCGGCGGCTTGGAATTAAGCCCTAAAAAATTCAAAATCGCTTTGATGGGCGGACGGCTCTTAAAAGAAGTTAAACCCAATGCCGAGATTCCATATCTTTTACCCAATAATTCGCGTTTTGGCTACGGCGCACAATTTCAGTACGACGGTTCTGCATTTTCGGCAGGAATGACATTTTTTACAGGAAAAGACCATCAGAACAGAGACTTGGAATTTATACTCGACAGTTTGGGCAGAGCGCCTCAAAAAAACGTGTCAATGAGTTGGAACGCTGTGCTCAATCCTGTTAAGAATTTGAGTTTACGCGCCGAATATGCAATAAGCGCAATGACTTCTGATGTTCGTGCAATGAAAGACGAAAAACCTGATTTTTGGCAAAATCTTTTTGGCGGCAACAGTTCTACCAATATCTACAACGCATTAAATGTAAATATTTCATATCAATTTCTTAAAAATACTGTTGGAGTTGGCTATGAACGCATTGACCCGCAATACGCCACTTTGGGCGCGTATTATTTCAATAACGACTTTGAAAATATTACGCTAAATTACAGCCGACCGTTTTTTCAGGACAAAGCCAGTATTGCAGTGCGTTTCGGTTTGCAGCACGATGATTTGGATAATACCAAAGAAGAAAAATCAACCCGTTATGTCGGCTCTCTGAATTTGAACTATAACCCGACAGAACAGTTGCAAACCACTTTTTCGTATTCCACATTTCAAAGCCACAGAAATTTGAAATCACAGTTTGATTATATCAACGAACTTAGCCCTTACGATAATATGGATACCTTGCGTTTTGCACAACTTTCTCAAAACCTTGACGCTTCTTTGATGTACAATTTTATAAAAACAGAAACAGAGAGCCATTCTGTTAATGTTATGGCAAGTTATCAGGAAGCGGCAAACAGGCAGGGACAGATTATTTTGCCCGGCAATGTTACCCGCTTTGTCAATAGCGCGTTGGGTTATTCTGTTCAGTTAATTCCGCAGGCAATCAATATAAACGCTTCTGTAAATGGCACTTACAATTATATGGGTAAAAAAGAATCTTTTACTTACGGACCCACGGCAGCGGTAACAGCGGGGTTTTTAAAAAAAACTCTTACCACAGGAATTTCAACCGCTTATAATGTGAATACCGATTCCGATGTCGGCATACAGGCAAAGGTTTTTAATTTACGATACAACCTTGCCTACCGTTTGTTGAAAAGACATAATTTTTCAGCGGGTTTTATCTGGCAAAACCGCAATTTGAAAGATAAAAACCCAAGTAATCTCACAACAGGAACATTTAACTATTCATTCAGTTTTTAAAAATAATAATATAATATGAAAAACATATATAAACATAAGATAATCAGTTTTTTAATATTGCTTTTTGCAGCAACGGCGAGCATTTCGGCGCAGGACACAGTTTCTGTCGCTTTGCGCAGCAATGTTCAGAAAAACAAAATACAGTTGCGCTGGGCGGCTACTACCTCAAATGCGTGGAACTATACCAACAAATACGGTTTTATGCTCGAACGCTACACTTTATTGCGCAACGGTCAGGCATTGGCAACGCCCGAAAGAGTTATTTTAACTCCCTCGCCTCTTAAAGCGAAGCCCGAAGCGGAATGGACTGAAATTGCGCAAAGAGATGATTATGCGGCAATTATCGCCCAAGCGCTTTTCGGCGATAAATTCGATACCTCAAGCGGGCAGGCGAACGTAGGACAGATTATTGCGCGTTCCAAAGAGCAGGAACAGCGTTTTGGCTTTTCTCTTTATGCAGCCGATTTGTCGTTTGAAGCGGCTTTGTATGCAGGCTGGGCTTTTGAAGATGCCAATGTAAAACAGGGCGAGAAATATCTCTACCGTCTTTTCCCCGTAAAAGCCTCTGCCGCTGCTGTTGTTGATACGGCAATGGTTTATGTCGGTTTGGAAGATTACGAGCAGTTGCCCGAACCTGTGGGTTTGGCGGGGATTTTCGGCAACGGAAATGTTTTGCTCACTTGGGATTATGAAATGTTAAATGATTTTTACGGCGCGTATTATGTCGAACGTTCAGAAAATAAGGTTAATTTCAAACGAATTACCGATTTGCCGATAACCAATATTGCAGGCGGCAGCCGAATATTTTACACCGATTCCATTCAAAACGGAAAAACATATTATTACCGCGTTGTCGGTATAAATGCTTTTGGACAGACAAGTCCGCCGTCGCAGGTGATTGAGGGTAAAGGAACGCCGCGTTTGATATATGTTCCGCATATAACATACGCAATGCCTGATGACAAAGGCGGGGTAGAAGTTTTTTGGGAGTTTGACCCAAACGGCGACAGTCAAATATCATCTTTTGAACTGTGCGCCAGCCAAAACGAAAAAGGCGATTTTGTTGCTGTTGTTCAAAATATTGCCCCTGCAAAACGCAGCATTGTTTATGATAAGCCTTTGCCAACAGCATATTACGTTATAAAAGCGATTCCGCCAACAGGCGAACCAACCGTTTCCTTTCCGCATTTGATACAAATGGAAGACAGCATTCCGCCCGCAGTTCCCACAGGTTTGGAAGGGGTGATTGATTCTTTGGGCATTGTGCGCCTGAGATGGAACGCAAATACCGATGCCGATTTGCTTGGTTACCGCATTTACCGCGCACAGATTGAGGGCGAGGAATTGATACCTTTAAATGACGTTGCTCTTTTAATAAACGAATATACAGATACGGTAAATGTATATTCTCTCAATGCAAATGCTTATTATGCTGTTGCAGCGATAGATAAACGCTATAATCAGTCGCAAAAATGCGATGTTGTAATATTGAAAAAGCCTGAATTAATTCCGCCTACCCAGCCTGTATTTACCAATTTTGAGGCAACAGATGATGGCAATATGTTTGAATGGGCAACAGGAAATGAGAAAGGGATAAAAGTGATAATCCGCCGCTATCGTTATAACGACCAAGCAGAGGTATTGAAAACAGTTGAAGATTCACAGGATATGCGAAAATACTGCGACAGCCAGATTGAAGAAGGCAAGGAATATTATTATGAATTGGTTTGTGAAAATTCGTCAAAACTGCAATCGCTGCCGTCGCCGCGCATAAAGTTGAAAGCGAAAATAAAGCAGCAAACAAAAAACGATGCAAACAAAATAGAAAGTTTTAAAATTGCTCGTGCAGGCAATGGAATAAAACTGACCTGCCAGTACAATTTACCAAATGTCCGTTCTGTCAGTATTTACAAAAAAGCGGGAGATGAGCCGCAGGCGCTTTGGCTGCAAACTGTTGATGTTTCCGAACGCGAATGGACTGACGGCGAAGTTAGAAGCGGCGTTGCTTACGAATATATGCTTGTTGTCAAGTTGGAATCAGGCAAACCGATAACCGCAAATGCAAAAATAAATTTTTAACCAAAAATTGTAAATCATTAATTGTAAATCATTTAAAATTAAGTAATTATGAAAACAGTAAGAAATATAATAACAGTGATTGCCCTGCTTGCTTTAAGCAGCAACAGTTGGGGGCAAAGCGTTGTTGCAAATGGAATTTATGCAATAACTATTAATTCCGATTATATTCGTACAAGTGAAGATTTGGAAATTGCCGAATATACATTTTCAGCAAGCGGTCAGGCTTTTGAAAGAGTGAATATGAAAAAAGGCACTACATTGAATTGCGATGGCATTGATAAAAACAGGAATCACTCTACTAATGATTATGTAACACTGCATCAAGATGGTGAAATAGATGCAGTTGTCGGCGGCGATATTGCTTTGTCAACAAGGGTGGGATGGCATGATGGATTTTGGCCTTGTTCTGGTTATACTTGGGGCGGTGGTAACTACACTGTTACAATGTCAAACAAAATACCTTATTATTATAATAATACTTCCACTGCTACCGACAAAATGACAATCTATTATTCATTATTTATAAGACCTAAAAAATTTCAGTTGTATTATTTCAACAAATACGAACCTGACCAAATGACGCAAAATCAAAGATTATCAGGCGATTTGATGTTTGATTTTCCAATAACAATTAAAGCCTCCAAAGGATTCCCAAACAGCATATATAATTGGAAATACAGTTACAACAGTAATGGAAATGGCATTGTAACTAAAACGTTCGACAATTCCATCAACAATCGCGATACTATTTGCTTTAAAGGTTCTGATATTTTAACCGAAAGCGAAATGAATTATCTGATTGAACATCCAAATGAAATAGTAACAGTACGCATTGATTATAACAGTATTCCAACTGATTATATTACATTAACGCCTATGCTTACCGCTCCTTATATTGAAAATTCCTATTATTTGCCCGAAACCTGCAACGGCACAAACGATGCAAAGATACGGATAGTTGTGAGCCGTCCGCTAAGAGATAATGAAACATTACAGTTTCAAGAAAGCGGCGGTGGCAAACTGCAGGCGACAGTAATCAATCCTACAGAATTTGAATTAGTGCCTGTGCGTGTTCTTGGCGCAGGTCAAGAGATTGTCCAAGCAGGTTTTGAGCCGGGAACATATTATCCTGTTATATTAAACGGAACATACAAAGGTATTAATACTTTTACTTCTTCCGAACGCCACAGAGATACGGTAGAAGTATATGAGCGCCCGATAGTAGAATTTTCTTCGGTTACCCCTGTTGATATAAACTGCTACGGCGGTTCTGACGGTAAAATAAACATTGTTCCAACAGGGGGAGTCGATAAATATAAAGCGTATCTGTATAAAGCGGCGGATATTACCATTGCTATTGATTCGCTTTTGAATTTAACGCAAAACAATACATATCAATTTAAAAATTTATTGCCTGATACTTACACTGTTGCATTGGTTGATACAAATAATTGTTATTTCAGTGATAAAAATCAAACTGTAACAATTCATCAACCTCAATCGCCTGTTGAATTTGTCAATATTTCTATTGTTCCACTGACGGGTTTTGAAACAGGCAACGGCAAAATTACCGCAACAATAGCAGGCGGCAACGGCAATTACAAGGTTTGGTGGCAAAAAGACGGCGCAGATTACAGTAATGAAACATTAAGCGGCGATATTGCCGAAATTGACAATCTTGCTGCCGGTTCATACAGAATTTTGGTACGCGATGGAAGTTATAACACCGCTTTGGGCAATAATTCTTCGGCGGGCAATATTGCAGGATGTTGGATTGACACTACCGTTATTGTCGCCCAGCCTGAAAAATTGGTTGTCAGCGTTGAACAAACCGATTCTATTCTGTGTTTTGGCGATAGCGCAGCCGTGTTGATTGCTCACGCAAAAGGCGGCGTACAGTTTAATTCAGGATTGCCTTACACATATAAATGGTTTAATACAAATAATTCTGGATCGATTTTATCAACTGATTCAATCGTTACAGGGCTGCCTGCGGGAAATTATAAAGTTACAGTAGTGGATAAAAATAATAATACCGCAACTTCCAATGTCTTTACGGTAATACAGCCCGAATTACTGACAGTACAATACAATGTTTTGAAAGAAATTTTGTGTCCGGGCGACAGCACAGGCAAGATAGAGGCAGTAGTAGCGGGTGGAACACCGCCTTACACTTACTATTGGTATCCATCGGGAAAAACCACTGCAATAATAGACAGCATTGGCGACAGAACGGAGATTGCATACGTTGAAGACGGCAATGGCTGCAAAACGGCAGCGCAAAATATCGTTGTAGCCAATTCCAATTCGCTGTTTGTACGCGAAAATCAGATAACGCATCCTTCGTGTTTCGACAAAGCCGACGGCAGCATCACTGTTGAAGTTTTGGGCGGAGTTGCGCCATTTGTTTATCTTTGGAATGATGGAGCAACGACCAAAAACCGCAGCAGTTTGAAAGCCGGAGATTATTCGGTTACTGTAACCGACGCGCATCTTTGCAGTTTTACGCAAGTCTTTACATTAAATCAGCCCAACGAAATTCAGTTTGTAGATTTTGAAAATCAGGTTGTTTTCTGCAAAGGCGAGCAGGCAAGCATAAATGGAACTGTTTACGTTCCTAATGCTGCATATAAATGGACAGACGACAAAGGCAATACTGTATCAAATGATTCTGTGCTTACAGTTGGGCAGGCGGGAATTTATACAGTAACAGCGACAACCGCGCAGCAATGCGTAGCAACTGCGCAGGTTTTGGTTATTGAAAGCGTTAATGAAGTTGATGCCGATTTCATAATTGCCACAAAAGCGCCTAAATATCAAGTAATAAATGCAATAAACATTACGCATACCGAAATTGACAGCATCAAATGGATAGTTCCTAACAATGTAATTGTTATCAGCAAGACAAACGACAAACTGCAACTGCAATTTAATGCAAATGGCAGTTACACAATAGGTTTGATTGCCTACAAAGGCGATTGTGCAAAAATTGTAAGCAAAACCGTTTCTATTGTCGATGATGCTGAAATAGCATTTACGGACAAAGATGCCGAGCCGTTCTTAAAGCAGTTTGTTGTTATTCCGAATCCAAACAACGGAAACTTTACGGTAAAAGTAGAATTGAGTGAAATTGCAGATTATTCATTAACTTTGTATAATGATAAGAGCGTTGTGGTTCAAAAAAATGAAATTACAAACAGCATTGGCGAGGAAACTCTTTTTGCAAATAACGGAATTCCGTCAGGGATTTATTTCCTGCGTTTTGTTAGCAGCAAAGCGTTGGCAACCTTTAAAATTATTGTAAATTAAAAAATTAAGAAAATTATGCACCGCTTCAAATCTTACATACTGACATTATTATTTTCGCTGCTATTCGGCGCGTCAATGTATTCGCAGACCTATCCTGT
>WRGS01000171.1 GCA_009787075.1 Paludibacter sp. | reverse complement strand
TAAAAACATTTTTTAATCAGGCAGGCGCAGAAATAAAAACTCTGCGCCTGCTCTTTGTGTTGTAAATACATCAAGTGCGAATAAAGAAACAACGAGAGCGAACAAACTTCACCCTTAATATTTTGACTAAAAAATTAAACAGACTTTAAATAAATCAAAAAAAGTTTTGTACTTTTGCAGGAAATTTAAGATACAACTACCCATTGAATTGGTAATATGATATAATTTTTTCAAACAGGCATAGAATTGATGAGAAAGAGTAATTTTCATAATAAAAATGTGGTAAAAACGAACTTTCGCGTTGCTGAACGGGCGGAACTTATGGACTTTTTGCTTAAAAAAATGGGCGGAATGAGCCGTACTTCCGTTAAAAATCTGCTTGCACACCGCCAAGTTTTTGTAAATGATAAAATTACAACACAATACAATCACCAACTTGCAGAAAACGACAAAGTTACTGTTTCGTCAGGACGTGGAAATATTGAACTTTCACACCCAAAACTGCGCATACTTTTTGAAGATTCATACATCATTGTTGTTGAGAAAAAACACGGTTTACTCACCGTAAGCACAGGAAAAAGCGACGAAACGACAGCCTTTTCCATTTTAAAAAACTACGTTAAAAAGCAATCGCCGCAAAATCATATTTATATCGTACATCGGCTCGACCGTGATACTTCGGGGGTTCTTGTCTTTGCCAAATCGCGCGAAATACAACTTGCTTTGCAGGAAAATTGGCACACGATTGTTCGCCAGCGAACATATTTTGCTGTGGTTGAAGGAGTTATGCCAAAGCAGGAAGATACTTTGGTTTCGTGGCTTACCGAAAATCCAAAATCGTTGAAAATTCATTCAAGCCAAACCGACAACGGCGGACAGAAAGCGATAACTCATTATAAATCAATAAAATCAAACGAAAAATTTTCTCTTTTGGAAATAAATCTTCAAACAGGACGCAAAAATCAAATTCGCGTACATTTGCAGCAAATAGAACACCCTATCGTTGGCGACAAAAAATACGGTTCAACCGTTAATCCAATCGGGCGTATGGCTTTGCACGCCAAAATTCTCGATTTTTTTCACCCTGTCACGCATCGCCCTGTCCGCTTTGAAGCGCCTGTACCAAAAGATTTTATGAAGTTGGTTTTATAATTTTTTACAATTTTTATATTTACAAATTAATTTTATTTATCATTTTTAAAAACACTAAATTATTTAAGAAATATGGAAACAATAACGTTGACAATGATTAAGCCTGATGCTGTCGCAGCAGGGAATGCAGGTGCGATTTTAGGAAAAATTGCAGAGGCAGGATTTAAAATTAAAGCCTTAAAAATGACGCAATTAACCATTAGCGATGCGCAAAGGTTTTACGAAGTTCACAAAGGCAAACCGTTTTACGAAAGTTTGGTAGAATTTATGACCTCAGGTCCGATTGTAGCCGCTGTTTTGGAAAAGGGAAATGCAGTGGCTGATTTCCGCACGTTTATCGGTGCAACCAATCCTGCAGATGCTGCCGAAGGCACAATTCGCAAACTGTATGCCACTTCGGTAACGCAAAATGCAATTCACGGTTCAGACAGCGACGAAAACGCTCAAATAGAAGCCTCATTCCATTTTGCCCAAAGGGAAATGTTTTAAAAATATGAATTTTAATAAAATAAGAATATGAAGATTTTGCCTATTGTTAAATCCGACCCCTACCTTGCGCCGTATGCGGGGGCTATTTTGGGACGGTATGAATATTTTTTGGATACAGAAAAACGACTTGCAGGCGATGTTCCATTATCTGATTTTGCCTCAGGTTATCTGTATTTCGGGTTGCATCGAACCGAAAAAGACTGGGTTTTTCGAGAATGGGCGCCAAATGCTACCGCCATTTATATGGTTGGCGATTTTAACAATTGGCAAAAAATGGAAAATTTCCGCTTACAGCCTATACACGACGGCATTTGGGAAATTTCTTTGCCTGCTGAAACTTTGCAGCACGGTCAGTTCTACAAACTTATTGTAGAATGGAACGGAGGCAGTGGAGAGCGTATTCCTGCGTGGGCGCGGCGCGTTGTGCAGGACGAAAATACCAAAATTTTCTCAGCACAGGTTTGGAATCCTAAAAAGCCATTTGTTTTCAAAAATAAAAAATTTATTCCTCAAAAAAATCCATTGCTTATTTACGAGGCGCATATCGGTATGGGCGGACAGGAGGAAAAAGTTGCCACTTATGAGGAATTTCGCCTCAATGTATTGCCGCGAATTGTCCAACTCGGCTACAACTGCATTCAACTTATGGCGATTCAGGAACATCCGTATTATGGCTCGTTTGGGTATCACGTTTCGAGTTTTTTTGCTGCCTCATCGCGTTTTGGTACGCCCGAAGAACTCAAAGCGTTGATTGACGAGGCGCACTCGCGCGGAATTGCTGTAATTATGGATATTGTTCATTCTCATGCAGTTAAAAACGAAGTTGAAGGGTTAAGCCGCTTTGACGGTACGCCTTATCAGTATTTTCATGGCGGAACGCGGCGCGAACATCCAGCGTGGGATTCTGTATGTTTCGATTATGGGAAACCATCCGTTTTGCATTTTCTTTTGTCCAATTGCAAGTTTTGGCTCGAAGAATATAAATTCGACGGCTTTCGTTTCGATGGAATAACTTCTATGCTTTACCGCTCGCACGGCTTGGGCGAAGATTTTAATTCCTACGACAGTTATTATAATCTCAATCAGGACGGCGATGCAATTTGTTATCTTACTTTGGCAAATAAATTAATTCACGAATTGGACAGCAACCATATTACCATTGCCGAAGATATGAGCGGAATGCCCGGTTTGGCGCAAAAAATTGACGACGGCGGTATTGGTTTTGATTTCCGTTTGGCAATGGGCGAACCAGATTTTTGGATAAAATATATTAAAGAAGTGCGCGAAGAAGACTGGAAAGCAGGACATATTTATTGGGAAATGAATAACCGCCGCCTTGATGAACGCACAATTTCTTATGCCGAAAGCCACGACCAAGCACTTGTAGGTGATAAAACAATTATTTTCCGACTCATTGATGCCGATATGTACTGGCACATGCAGAAAGGGGACACAACTTTACTTGTTGACAGAGGAATTGCCCTGCACAAAATGATACGTCTGATTACCGCAACAACAATGAACGGCGGCTATCTTAATTTTATGGGAAATGAATTCGGACACCCCGAATGGATTGATTTTCCACGTGCGGGAAATAATTGGAGTTATAAATATGCGCGGCGGCAGTGGGATTTGGTTGATAATAAGAATTATTTGTACCGCGCTCTGTGGCTTTTCGACAAGGCAATGATTGAGTTGATTAACAGCGTTGAACATTTTAATCTTTTATCAAACTGTAAAATTTGGGATAACGAAAACGACCAGGTTATGGCATATAAGCGGGGCGATTTTGTGTTTGTATTTAATTTTAGTGGAAGTCAATCATTTACAGATTATGGCATTTTGGTAGAGCCGGGAAAATACAAAGTTGTTCTAAATACCGACAATCCTGTTTTTGGCGGGTTTGGCTTAACAGACGACAGCGTAGAACACCTGACCTCTGCCTCCAATTCTTTCGACAACAAAGAATGGCTACAACTCTATCTGCCCGCAAGAAGTGCAGTGGTGTTGAAAAGAGAACAGTAAAGAAAACAGCAAAATCTGCAATCAAATTTTTTTACATTTTGCATATTTAGAAAATTCATTCATGTTCCGCCGAATTATCAGCGGAACATGAAGCAATGACCGCAATAGTGCTGGCGGATTTTATTTTGGCACAAATTTATTTTTTTTAATAAAAATCCGCATTATATATTTAATATTGCTAAATAATTTTTTTTGAAATGAGATTAATTCAGAAAAATACTGTATTTTTGCAATCAAATTCAAATTTTAAAACATATATGAATCTTTTTTGGAAAAAACTGTTTGGACAACTTCATTCGACTGCACGTTTTGAGCAGGACGAAAAGGATGCCTTGGCGGATATGCAACGCTATTATGCGGTGGAAAAATCGGTAGAACTTGCCGAATACCGCGAACTTTTTCACATTGTGAAATCGGCAAAATTCAAAGAAAACAAAAAAATTCTGCAAAACCGCCGCTACCGCGATACAGAAGAAAGCCGCGATTGGCGCAAATTGGAAAAATTACAGAAAAATTCGGCTATTCGTCAATATTATAATACTGCCGAAAGTGAGCCTTTAAAACTGTTTTTAACTTTTAAAGAAAGTCATGAATATGAACTTTTGGGCAATCCAAAAGAAGTAAAAATGTCCGAAAGGTTGAAAAATTTCAAAAATTACGAACGCTCAAAAGAGTATAAAAATTATGTGCGTTTTCATAATTCATACATTATCAAAGAGTTAAAAGATTTGCAGGCGAAAGTTGCCGCGCCCGAATTTAAGCGTGCAAACGATTTTTGGGCAAATCCGCACCGCTGGGAAACCACGCCCGAATATGCGCAGGAACAGCGTTTTTATTCTTTGGCAAAAAGCCCTGATATTGTGTTCTTTAACAACGAAACGCCTGAACGTTTTAAAAAATATCATGAGCGTACGCTGACTTTTTCGCAGGAATTTGACTGCACAACTTTGCCTTTGGTTTGGAAAGCGGGATTTCATTATGTTGCTCAGCAACTTATTGGCAATCACTCTTTTGCAAACGAAAAACAGGCAAACAACAACGGTAAGAATATTGCTGTTGAAGACGGCATTCTGAAAATTCACACGCACCACGAACATATCAAGGCTACCGCGTGGGACGTAAAAAAAGGTTTTATCGAAAAAGAATTCGATTATACTTCAGATGTTATCAACACCGCCGAAAGTTTTCGTCAGGAATGCGGCATTTTTCAAGCGAAAATTCGCTGTTCAGGCAATATTCATCACGCTTTTTGGCTCGGTGCAGACAGAAAATTGCCGCATGTCAACATTTTCCATTTCGACGGCAACAAAATCACTGTCGGCAATGCGAGCAGAGAAAGTTTTGACAGAACGGTTATCAAGGGAATAACTCGCTTATTACCATTTGTTTATACGCTCGTTTGGAATAAAAACGAACTTGTATGGTACATCAATAATATCGAAGTGTATCGCACAAGCGCAAATATTCCCAAAGAAAAATTGTATTTGGCGTTCAATTCCTTTATTTCAAGCAACCAAACAGGCTCTACAGGTTTGCTCGAAGTGGATTGGGTAAAAGTTTATAAAATTTAATTTTGATGAAAATCGCTGTTTTTGGCTCAAAACATCACGAAATTGTCGTTTCGCTTATTGACAATTTGTTAAAACATTTTCAGAATAAAAAGGATTTTTCTTTTGCTTTCGAAAAATATTTTTTTGAATATTTAAAAAAGCAAAATGTTGATTTACAGCAAACTGTAATGATTGGAGAAAATGATTTTACATCTGATTTGGTGTTGAGTTTTGGCGGCGACGGCACTTTTCTTAAAACAGCGGCACTTGTCGGCAGCAAGCAAATTCCAATTTTGGGAATTAATGTAGGGCGGCTCGGTTTCCTTACCGACCTTTCGGGGCGTGAGATTTCAGAATTATATAAAATTATTGAAAATCAGAATTTTGAAGTTGATGAGCGTACGCTTATTGAAGTAAAAAATTCAGAAAATATTGCTTTGAAGTCGCCTTTTGCTCTTAATGAAATTGCAGTTATGAAGCAGGATACTTCGGCTATGATTGACATTGAGGCAAGGGTAAATGGTGAATTGATAAATATTTACCGCTCTGACGGACTTATAATTGCAACGCCGACCGGCTCAACTGCCTATTCGATGAGCGTCGGAGGACCGATTGTTGTTCCGAAAGTAGCAAGTTTTATTATTTCGCCAATCGCTTCACACAGTTTGAACGTACGCCCGCTGATAATTCCCGATTCGTGGGAAATTGAACTTACAATTAACAGCAGGTCAAATAGTTACCTTGTTGCCCTTGATGGGCGTTCCCAAATTTTTACAAACGAAACAAAACTTTTTGTCCATCGCGCACCTCATAAAGTATTGATTGCCAAGCAAAAAGACCGCATTTTTTTTGATACCTTAAAAGAAAAACTTATGTGGGGAGCAGATACCAGAGAAATTAGAAATTGAAAATTTAAAGCAAATAAAACCTTGATTATAAAAAATGTTTGATATAATTATTGCAGGCAGCGGAATTGGCGGGCTGATTTGTGGTTATATTTTATCAAAAAATGGTTATAAAGTCGCTATTTTTGAAAAAAATGCACAGATTGGCGGCTGTTTACAAACTTTTACCCGCAAAGGCGTGAAGTTCGATACAGGAATGCACTATATCGGCTCTATGGAAAAAGAGCAAATTTTGCATAAATTTTTCAAATATTTTAATTTACTTGACGATGTAAAACTGTCACCTTTGAATAAAAATGGCTTTGAGGTAATTTCTATCGGTGGCGAAATTTACAAATATGCCAATGGGATAGAGAATTTTATTGATGTTTTAGCACAAAAATTTCCTGAAAATAGCGATGATATTCAATGTTATGTCAATAAAATGAAAACGATTGCCGACACTTCGCCTCTATATAATTTGCAAAAAATAAATTCCGATATTTACATTGATACAGAATATTTTACTACTTCGGTAAATGATTTTATTGATTCCTGTACCAAAAATCCAAAATTACGCAAAGTTCTCGCGGGTAATTTGCCGCTTTATGCAGGAGTGAAAGACAAAACGCCCGTTTATGTTCAGGCATTGATGAATAATTTTTATATTCAATCGGCATATAGAATTGTTGGCGGAAGCGACAGCATCGCCTTTTCGTTAGCAAAATCAATCGAAAAATTTGGCGGGAAAATTTATAAAAATGCGGAAATTGAAGAATTTATTTGTGATGAAAAGCAAATGACAAAAGTTCGCTTAACAAATAGACAGGAATTTGAAAGTCAATATTTTATATCGAATATTCACCCGCAGGTTACGATTTCAAAAATTCATTCACCGCTTTTGCGCAAAGTTTATAGAGATAGAATTGCAAATATTGAAAATACGATTTCTAATTTTACTGTTTTTCTGATTTTTAAGAAAAACAGCGTAAAATATCTTGATTATAATTTTTATCATTATGAAAATGAAAATATCTGGGAATTAGAAAATTACAAATCCGAAGATTTTCCACAAAGTTATTTGTATATGCATCAGGCAACTGAAAATCAGGAATTTGCAGAAAGCGCACAACTGATTGCATATATGCGTTATGATGAAGTAGAAAAATGGGAAAATACTGTAAGCGGCAAGCGCGGACAGGACTATCAGAATTTTAAGCGCGACAGAGCAGAACGCTTAATAAACAGACTTAACGAACAATTTCCAAACATAAAAGATTGTATTTCAGATTATTATACTTCCTCGCCGCTCACTTACCGCGATTATACCGCAACAGTGCGCGGCTCAATGTACGGCATTTTAAAAGATAAAAACAATCCGATTCAAACGCGAATTTCACAACGCACAAAAATTCCAAATTTCTTTTTCACAGGACAAAATATAAATTCACACGGAATTTTGGGTGTTACAATCGGCGCAATTATAACTGCCGCCGAAATCGTTGGAAAAGAAAAAATAATCAGCGAAATATTTTGATTGACAAATAAACAAAAATAAATATTAATATAAATTTAAAAATTATGCAAATAACACAAATTTCTGATTATAAACAATTTATACCGTTATGGTTTGCCGAAGACATTGGCGATGGCGACCACACAACTCTTTCGTCAATTCCTGCCGATGCAGTTGGAAAATCGCGACTGATTATCAAAGATAATGGCATTTTGGCAGGCGTTGAGGTGGCGCGGGAGATTTTCAATTCTTTCGACCCTTCTCTGCAAATGACTGTATATAAACACGATGGAGATGAAGTAAAATATGGCGACATCGCTTTTGTTGTGGAAGGAAAAGTACGCTCGCTACTGCAAACAGAACGCCTGATGCTCAACATTATGCAACGAATGAGCGGAATTGCCACGCGCACAAACGAATACCTAAAACGGCTTGAAGGCACAAAAACACAAGTCCTTGACACGCGCAAAACTACGCCCGGACTGCGTCTGCTCGAAAAGGAAGCGGTACGTATCGGCGGAGGAACAAATCACCGCATCGGGCTTTTCGATATGATTTTGCTTAAAGATAATCACGTAGATTTTGCAGGAGGAATCAAAAATGCGATTGAAAATGCGCGTAAATATCTGAAAGAAAAAGGTAAAAATCTTAAAATAGAAATTGAGGTACGAAATCTTGACGAACTTCAACAAGCGCTTGACTGCGGCGGCGTGGATAGAATTATGTTTGATAATTTTACGCCTGAACTTACTCGAAAAGCGGTAGAAATGGTTGGCGGGCGATGCGAAACCGAATCTTCTGGCGGAATCACGCTCGAAACTTTGCGTCAATACGCAGAATGTGGAGTTGATTATATTTCAGTTGGTGCGCTGACTCACTCCGTCAAAAGTTTGGATATGAGTTTTAAAGCGGTGTGAAGAGTATTATATAACTTTATACAATTTATGGGAACTTCTAAAAACGTTATTGTGAGAGCGATAGCCCGAAGCAATCTATTGAAAACCAATATTCTGGATTGCTTTCTGCTTCGTTCCTCGCAATCGCAATGACGTAAAAACAGAATTTTTTCAGTTTTTATTTGTTATGATAAATTTATTTACTGTTTTTACAAAATATTTTTGAACAACCACAATAAATAATTATGGACATTTATGAAAATTAAATTATAGATAGATAGATAGATAGATAGATAGATAGATAGA
>WRGS01000170.1 GCA_009787075.1 Paludibacter sp. | reverse complement strand
GTGATTGTTGTTTGCTCAATAATGGCAGTTACAACGCGCCACATTATTCGTGCTGCAACATTTTTGCTATTCGTATTGCTTTGTGTGGCGGGACTTTACCTTTTGCTTAATTATAATTTCCTTATGGCTGTACAAATTGCGGTTTATGCGGGCGGCGTTATGGTGCTGTTTATTTTTGGAATTATGCTTACGCATAAGCCGGGCGTTTCTGTTCCAAAAGAGAATTGGAAAAAACGCGGCGTAGCTTTAATTGCGGCTTTAGTGGGAATTACTCTTTGCGGAGCGATTATTTATTTTAATATAAATCAGGTAATTAATTATGTTGCCCAAACCGAACTGCCGACACAGCAACTCGGAACGCAACTTATGGGAACAGATAAATTTCAGTATTTGCTCGCTTTTGAATTAATCAGTATTTTGTTGCTTGCCTGCATTGTGGGTGCGGTGATGGTTGCAAGAAAAAGATAATTTAATGACAAAACATTGTGTTAATGTTTTAAAATTTATAGATTTAAAAATTATTTTCAGTAAAAAAAATTATGTTCAATTATATTATAGATTTTTTATCGGGACAAATTCCAATGATAGCATATTTGGCGGTGGCATTGGTAATGTTTTTTGCGGGCGTGTATGGTTTTTTGACGCGCAAAAACCTGCTTATGATGCTTATTTCTATTGAATTGATGCTCAATGGCGCGGATTTGAATTTTGCAGTTTTCAACCGCTATCTGTATCCCGAACATTTGGAAGGAATGTTTTTCACAATTTTTGCCATAGCAATCGCCGCTTGCGAAACGGCTGTTGCCATTGCAATTATCATTAATATTTACAGAAATTTAAACGATATTGATGTAGAAAAAATTAATGAAATGAAAAATTAAATTTGGTGAAATCAAAAAATCTTCACTTCATCAACGCAAAGAGTGCTGCCAACTGCGCCTTCAAAAAAATCGCCGTAAAAACTTGAAGAAAACACTATTGTAAAATAATATTTTCCGTTCATTTGCTTTTCGGGGTCAAATTGCACAGCGCGGTCTTCAAAAGGAATTTCAATATATTTATAATCGTCTGTTTCAATATTATTTACTTTAATAAAATCTGCCTGCTGTTCACTTAAAACCGCGATGCATATAATTGAATTGTCTGTCATAACGTTGTTTCCGTTGAGTTTTATAGGTTTGCCCTGAGTATCGGTTTTTGCTTGATAAAGAACGGCATAAATGTTTGGCTTGTCTGTTTTTTGTACTACCTCTCCTTGTTGGTTTTTATAAACATCGCCTGCGTGGTATTTGCACCAAAGTCCAACTTTTACAGGTTTATTCATCGTTGTCAGAACTCCAAACTGCGTAGCATCGAGCGGTCTTGACATTGCACAGGAAAGATCAAAATTACCGAGAAACAGATTTCCTGCAGCAAAAGGCATTTTTGCCATTGCCCCCAAACTGCCTGTTGAGCGGGTTACAAGTTTTGCGCCATAGCCAACTTTTCCGCTTGCAGTGGCAAAAGTTGGGTAAGCATCAGCAGCGGCATCGCCTGCTGTAATAGCAAACCCCACATTGCCGCTTGCCCATATATTAAATTTTTCGCTACCGGAAAGTTCGTAAAATTCAACATATTTATTAGCAGTATCAAAATTTGAAAAATCAAAGAAATTAATATCCAAACGTTCCGAAACAAACGAAAATTTATAGGTTTTCGTCCATTTTCCGTCTTCGGAAACAACCGTATATTCCTGTGGGTGCGTAAAATCGCGCGGAGTTGTAGCGTTCAAAATTTTTGCTCCGGGCGTAAGTTCAAATTGCGGTTCAAGCGACAGCAACTGTTCTTTTAGTTGCTCTATTTGAGCGGCGGTAACAGCAAGCGAAGGTATGCGCACTTCATTATTTGTAATAACAGGTTTGCCTGTGAGCATTTGCGAAGGTAAAATTACATTCACAATATCTGCCTCCGAATCAAGTAAAACGCCGCTTTGACACGCTGCAAAGCATAAAACCAATAAAAAAAGTATTAAATGTTTCATTGTTGTTTTAATTAATAAACTTTATCTGACAATAAAGATTTGCCCATTTAATCAAATTTGTTTTTGCAAAGATAATACTCTTTTTTATAAAAACAAATTATTCTGCAATGTTTATCGCGCTTTTATTGAGCACAGTATTCGACATTCGGTTGTAAAGATCGGTACGTTCAATTTTTCTATTTAAATAATATTCCATAATCAAACTCGCAATAGGCGCAGCCCAAGTTGCGCCATAACCAGAATTTTCAACCAACGCCACAATGCATATTTTCGGCTCTTCCAAAGGAGCAAACCCTTCAAACACAGCGTGGTCTTTACCATGATTGTTTTGCACTGTTCCTGTTTTTCCACCCATAGCGATATTAGGAATTTTGTAGTGGCGAGCAGTTCCGCGCTCCATTACTCGCTGCATTCCTTCACGCACAATAGAGAAATATTCTTTTTCCACATCAACTTTGTGAATATGCGTTTTCATAGAATCGGCGTGGTTGATATGCGGTGAAATATAATAACCTGAATTGGCTATAACAGCAATTGCGTTGCACAATTGCAGCGGAGTAACAAGCACTTCACCTTGCCCTATTGACAATGAACGAATAGTTAGTGCAATCCAGCCCTTTTCTCCATAATATTTATTATAATAACTTTGCGAAGGAATAAAACCTTTGGATTGTTCATAAAGGTCGCTATCGTCAAATCGCACGCCAAAACCGAACTGATTAATATGTTCTTTCCATTGTTCATACGATTTTTTGAAATTAACATTATTTTGTCCGTATCCGTCTTTTTCCAAAGTATTGCGGAAAGCCTGCCAAAAATACGGATTGCAACTTTGCTCAATTGCGCTCAAAAGCGACACCGGCGAACCATGCGAGTGTGTACATTTAATCGGCTGGGAAGCAACTCCATAACATGAAAAAAGCGTTTTCGGCGTAATTCCGCCCATTTGCAATTCTACAAGCGCCTGAACCACCTTAAAAGTTGAGCCGGGAGAATATTGCGCCTGCGTAGCGCGGTTGTAAAGCGGTTTATTAGGGTTAGCAATGAGTTTACTGTAATATTCGCTGCGCTGCCGCCCTACAAGCGAAGAAGGATCGAAACTTGGATTGGAAACAAGGCACAGTATTTCGCCCGTTTTCGGCTCAATGGCTACAACACTACCCATTTTCCCCGCCATAAGTTTTTCGCCAAGTCGCTGCAATTCTATGTCTATGGTAAGTGTCAGATTTTTGCCCGCTTTGGCAGAAACATCGAATTTTCCGTCTTCATACTTTCCCTTAATTCTCCCTTTTGCATCGCGAAGCAAAATTTCTTCGCCTTTTTCTCCGCGCAAATCTTTTTCGTAAGTATATTCCACACCATCTCTGCCTGAATAATCGCCCTGCTTGTAATAAGGATTTTTCTCAATATCGCTGCGGGAAACCTCGCCAATGCTGCCCAAAAGATGAGCAGCCGAAGAAAAAACATATTCGCGCAAAGTACGGTTTTGAATATAAACGCCATTATATTTGTAAATATTTTGCTTAATTTGTGCAATATCAACCTCATTGAGTTGAGTCATAAATATTTGCGGCGTGTAAGAAGAATATCCTCTGTTTTTTTTCGTGTCTTTTATTGCAGCCATTTGTTGCAGAAAATATTCTTCTGTAATTCTCAAATCACTACAAAAAGAGGCGGTATCCATGTTTTTCAGTTCGCGCATAATAAGCATAACATCATAGGCTGGCTTGTTGTAAACGAGCAATTCCCCATTACGGTCATAAATAAGTCCACGCGGCGGATATTGCGTTTTTCGCAAAAAAGCATTACTGTCTGCTCCTTCTTTGTATTTACCTTCGATAATTTGCAACGATATTAACCGCAAACCAAAAATTGCAACAACAATCAATATCGCTGTTACAATCACATATCGTCTGTTTTGAAATATATCGTTTATCAATTTATATAATTTTAAGTTAATTAATAGTCAAGCCTATCCTCAATGAGAGGAAAGTTCCCCTCCTTTGGAGGGGTTATGGGAGGCTTTTTCTTTTTACCTCTTCTTAAACATCTGAATTATCAAAATAAGCAAAAGCGTTACCACAGAACTGAGTAAAATTTTAATGGCAATAATTCCAAAATTCACAAAAGAAAATGCTTCCAAAATAAATATTAAAGCGTTATTTATCAATACCAAAAATCCTGCATAACGTAAATATGTCATCCATCCAAAAGAACGCACAGACGGTTCTGGGTTAGAACTTTCGTCAATAGAAGTCAAAACATTAATAGTGGGCATACGAACAAAAGCCACAAAAACTGTTGCAAAAGCGTGCAAACCTGCTGTGTTTGAAAACATATCAATAATCAAACCTAAAACAAAAGCCAAAATCAATACAGCCCAGCGCGGAACGCGTATCGGCAATGTCAGAATAAAATAAATATACAAATACGGATTAATATATCCCAAAAATTGTATATTATTGAGTATCAACACTTGCACTAATACAAGCACTATAAATCTGATAATATTTTGAAATATGGTAAGCAAAAAATTTCAGGTTTTAATTAATCATTAATTTTTGGAGTGCAAAAGTACTAAAAAGTTATTAAAAACTCTTACTAAAACATTGCAAAATCATTCACATCTTTTACAGTAATCGGATTGCCCGAAAGGATAATCAGCCGTTCGACAACGTTGCGCAATTCGCGGATGTTGCCTGTCCAAGTGCGCTTTTGCAACACTTCTACCGCTTTTTTGTCAAAATCTTTTTGAGCAATGCCCTGTTCATCGCAAATAGTTTGATTGAAATGATTTATCAACAATGGAATATCTTCTTTGCGTTCGTCGAGCGTGGGAACGTGAATCGGAATTACATTGAGGCGGTGAAAAAGGTCTTCGCGGAAATTTCCTTTCTCAATTTCCTTTTTCAAGTCCTTATTTGTGGCAGCAAAAACGCGCACATTAACCTTTATTGCCTTATCGCTGCCAACGCGCATCAATTCCGATTCCTGCAACACGCGCAATACTTTTGTTTGTGCCGAAAGCGACATATCGCCAATTTCGTCAAGAAAAATTGTGCCTCCGTCCGCCTGCTCAAATTTCCCTATATGCTGCTTGACAGCCGAAGTGAATGAGCCTTTTTCGTGTCCAAACAATTCGCTTTCAATAAGTTCCGATGGAATAGCCGCGCAATTTACTTCCACATACGGCGCATCGCAGCGGTTGCTCAATTTGTACAGCATACGCGCCACAAGTTCTTTTCCTGTTCCATTGCCGCCTGTAATCATTACCCGCGCATCTGTCGGGGCAACGCGCTCTATCATTTCTATCATTTTCTTTATCGCCGCGCTTTGTCCAACTATCTGATTTTGTTTTTCAACCTTGCGGCGCAGGCTGCGCGTTTCGCTCACCAAATTCTTCTTTTCCAAAGCATTGCGCAACACAACGAGCAGCCTGTTCAGGTCAATAGGTTTTTCTATAAAATCAAATGCGCCTATTTTGATGCATTCAACGGCGGTTTCTATGTTTCCGTGTCCTGAAATCATCACCACAGGCGTTTCAATATCCATTTCACGCACTTTTGTAAGAAATTCGATGCCGTCCATTTCAGGCATTTTAATATCTGAAAACACGAGGTCGAATCCGCCGCTTTCGAGCGTTTCTATTCCGCGCAAACCGTTTTCTACCAGCGTAACTTTGTGTTTTTCAAACTCCAAAATATCTTTCATCGTACTTCTGATGCTTTTTTCGTCGTCAATAATTAGAATATGAGCCATAATTTTTTTTAAAAAATTTTAAAATTTAAAAAATTGAAACAATACCGATAATTCCTATTATAATAATAATTAAACCTGTTATTCTGTTAATAATTTTCAGTCCTCTGATGTTGAACTTTGAACGGAAACGGCTCACAACAAAAGTAAGAAAAGCCCACCACGCTGTTGCTCCCATTAAAATTCCCGTTAATCCGGACAAAATATGTATAAAAGAATGATTGTCCGAAAGAAAATCGAAACGCGCAAAAAGTGCAATCAATACAAAAAGAATCAGCGGATTGGAAAGCGTCAGGGCAAAAGAAGAAAAGAAATCGCGCAAAAAATTGCTGTTCGGTTTTTCATTCGGCTTTAGTTGAGCCGACGGATTGCTGCGAAAAGTAAATAATCCGAAAGCGCAAACTATCAAACTGCCCAAAATTTGAATTAAAATTTCATTTTTATCTATAAAATTAATAATGAACGACAAACAAAACAGCGAAATTAAAGTGTAAAACAAATCCGAAGCTGACGCGCCAAGCCCAGTAATCAAGCCGTGCAATTGCCCACGATGAAGTGTCCGTTGAACGCAAAGCATTCCAATGGGACCCAAAGGCACTGATACACAAAGCCCTATAATTATACCTTTTGCAAAAATGCTAAAAATTTCAATCATTGTGAATGCAAAATTACAGATTTTTTTCATTTAAAAAAGAAATTTCTTAATTTTGCATTCTGTTTTTTAAAAAAAAATGAATTTTGAATATAACATAGCCAAAAAAATTCATTTCGGCAAAAAAGCCGAAAAAAACGTTGCGCGTCCTGCGGTGCGCATCGCTACGATAGGCATCGCTGTTGGATTAATTGTTATGTTGCTGGCTATCAGCATTGTGATTGGCTTTAAAAGCGAAATTCGTTCAAAAGTTATCGGTTTTGGCGGACACGTTCAGATAACGAATTTCGATAACAACAATACTTATCAAATGCAGCCTATTGAAATGGAAGATGCTGTACTTGAACAAATTAAAGCAATAAAAGGCGTTCGCCACATACAAATTTTCGCCACAAAGCCCGGAATTATCAAAACAAGCGATGAATTTCAGGGAGTTGTCCTTAAAGGCATAGGAAGCGATTTTGATTGGAATTTTTTCAAAAATAATCTTGTTGAAGGAAAACTGATTAACACAAAAGATTCTTTAACTAATAATATTTTGATTTCCAAAGATTTATGCAAAACATTAAATCTCAAACTCGGCGATTCGTTTCTTACATATTTTATCGAAAATGAAGTGCGGGCACGCAAATTTACAATTACAGGAATTTATTCCACAAACTTTGCCGACTACGATAAAATGTTCGTAATCTGCGATATACGTCAAATTCAACGACTCAACGACTGGACGCAAAATCAGTTTGGCGGGTTGGAAGTATTAATCGACAATTTTGATAACATCGACCGCATTGGCAACGAAGTTTATCTGCTTACGGCAAACAGATTTAACGAAGAAGGCGCAACTTACCTCACGCGCACAATTAAACAGTTAAATCCGCAAATTTTCAGTTGGCTGGCGTTGCTCGATATGAATGTTTGGGTAATTTTGCTGCTGATGTTTGCCGTTGCTGGTTTCAGTATGATTTCGGGCTTGCTGATATTGATTTTGGAGCGCACATCAATGATTGGATTGCTCAAAGCGCTTGGCTGCACCGATTGGTCGGTGAGGAAAATTTTCCTTTATCATTCGTTTTTTCTTATTGGCAAAGGAATGCTATGGGGCAATGTTATCGGGCTGACTTTGTGCGCTTTACAGTATTTTTTTCACATCGTTCCGCTCGACCCTCAGGCATATTATGTTTCTTTTGTTCCTGTAAGGCTCAATTGGTTTCTAATCATACTTTTAAATGCGGTAACGCTTGTTGCTTCGCTTCTTGTTATGCTCGCTCCGTCGTATTTGGTTACAAAAATTTCTCCTGCAAAAACAATGCGGTATGAGTGATTTTTTTGAGAAGATGTAAATCAGAAAACAGTCAATCAGAAATTTAGAAATTATTCATATCTTTGCAAAATATTTCAAATAAATCTATGCATTTTTTTAATTATTATGAAAAACAAAAACAATATTTTGACGGTAATTGGTATTATTCTAATATTTTTATCGTGCAATAAAAATCCGCAAAATTCTTCAAAATCAAGTCTTTACGATAAGCAGGAACTCGCTGCTGCGATGCAAATTTTCCTTGCCGACAGTGCAAATGCTGCGGATTCAACTCTTCTTGCCTTGTACGAAAAACATGATTTTGCTCCGTTTTTTGTCGATGAAAACGGAATTACAAAACCTTATTATGAATTTTGCACACAACTTGCTAAAATTGAACAGGACGGACTTTGGCAGGGAAATTTTGATTTTGAACGAATGAATATTTTAGCCAACAAAATTAATGAAAATATAGATATTCACGCAGATTTTTTGGCATTGTTCGATTATCTTGTTGTCAAAAATTATGTAAAATTGTGTTCCGCTTTGCGTTTTGGCGCGGTAAATCCCAAAAGCGCAAATTTGACGAACTATTATTTTGATATTGAACAACCCGCGCCCGATTTTGTAGAAAATTGCATTAATAATATAAATGAAAACTTAATTGTGCATATTCAATCGCTTGAGCAAGGTTCTGAAAATTACGAAATTATCAGAAAAGCGCGAAATTATTATGTCAATTTGCAGGATTCTGTTTTTGAAAAAATTCCTGCATTACCAGAAAAACAAACCATAAAATTCGGACAAAAACATTCGTCTATTCCTTTGATTGCAAAACGATTATTTATTACAAATGAAATTTCGGCTGACGCTGCCGACAGCGCGTTAAATTATCACAAATTCGATTCGCTTTTATTAAAATCGATAAATAATTTTCAGAAAAAACGCGGACTTTTGGTTGATTCGGAAAT
>WRGS01000169.1 GCA_009787075.1 Paludibacter sp. | reverse complement strand
GATAATATTACAATTTCTCAAATTGCGCAAAAAATTGGTACAATCCCTTACGAAATTCTTACAAACGTTTCGCGCCGCGTAAAAAGAGTTTATTTTCAGGAATAAAAAAAATTTTGGAAAATATTTATCAGACAGTACATTCCTAAAAAAAACAACTTTGAAAATATTGATAATGAATATGTTAACTTTGTACAAAACAAACTTAACAATAGACCAAGAAAAAAAACTCCTAATGAAAAATTTATACTAATTTCGCATAATCAAAATGTTGCATTTGTTACTTGAATGTGCGTGTGAAAAGGAAAAATTATTTTTGTTTTCACAATTTTTTTTAGTAATTTCGTACAACAATCGTCAATGTATAACATTTTATAAAATTAAAAATATGACAACACGAATATTAATTATTTCTTTATTATGTAGTGGATTACAAATTTTAGCCCAACCTTGTCTGCAAAAACAGGGTACAGCAATGCAACTTATGGTTAAGGGACAACCATTCATTATGCTTGGCGGCGAGTTGGGCAATTCGTCTGCATCATCTGCGAAGGATTTAGCAGGGATTTTTCCAAAATTGAAATCAATGAATTTAAACACAGCACTTGTGCCTGTATATTGGGAATTGTTTGAGCCGGAAGAAAGCAAATTTGATTTTTCGCTGATAGACAGTGCAATAGATTTAGCACGCGCAAATAATCTGAAAATTGTTTTCTTGTGGTTTGGCTCGTGGAAAAACTCAATGTCATGTTATGCGCCTGCGTGGATAAAGGAAAATTACAAAAAATACCCGCGTGCTATTACCCAAAGCAAAAAAACGCTCGAAATAATGTCTGCTTTTGAACAAAATAATATAATTGCTGATAAAAACGCTTTTACCGCTTTGTTGAAGCATATAAAATATTACGATTCCACAAATGAAACTGTTATAATGATTCAAGTGGAAAATGAAATTGGTATGCTCGAAAGTGCGCGCGAATATGAAAAGCGCGCTGACGAATTGTTTAATGCACAGGTTCCTGCCCAATTAATCAATTATTTAGAGAAAAACAAAGCAAATTTGCAGCCTTCGCTTCAAGAAAAATGGATGGCAAATGGTACAAAAACAAAAGGCACGTGGATTGATATTTTCGGTGCAGATATTTATACTGACGAAATTTTTCAGGCATATTACTACGGGCTTTATGTTCAACAAATTGTTCAGGCAGGCAAAGATGTTTATGCGTTGCCAATGTATCTGAATGCTGCACTGAACAGTCGCGAACGTAAACCCGGTGAATATCCGAGTGCTGGTCCACTGGCGCATCTTATGGATATATGGTGTGCTGCTGCTCCTTCTGTTGATATTTTCGCGCCTGATATCTACGACCCCAACTTTGCGGGTTGGATAGCGCAATATCATACAAGTGGCAACCCACTTTTTATACCGGAAATCAGATTGAGCGAGGATAATGCCGTGCGTGCATTGTACGCTTTTGGAGAGCATGATGCAATGGGTTTTTCACCTTTTTCTATAGAAGATGTGGAAAATCCTGAAACATATTCATTGACAAAATGTTATGCTATCTTGCGACATCTTTTGCCTTTATTGATTGAAAATCAGGGGAAAAATAAAATGCGCGGCATACTCTTAGAAGAAGGACAAAAAGAACAGGGAATTGAGATAAACGATTATACTTTTACTTTCAGCCATTATTTTTCACTCCCATGGGAAAAACAAAAAGATTCTGACAATTGCCCAGCCGTAGGAGCAATTATGATTGAATTATCTCAAAATGAATATATTATTGCAGGTTCAGGTATAGTAGTAACTTTTGGCAATACTCGAAAAAACGGTACAATTACAGGTATTAGCCGCATTGACCAGATAGAAATTAACAATGAAGAAATTATACCTATACGCCGATTGAATGGCGACCAAAACCATCAAGGTAGGCATTTGCGTATTCCATTTGGCGAATTTCAAATTTTGAAAGTAAAATTGTACGATTATAACTAAAATGCATTTTAACAATATAATATACAATTAATTATAACCATTGTCAGTATTATATTTGTCCATTAAGTCGGAAATTCAAATATTCAGCCAGATATTCCTGTTCGGTTTGCCCTGATGTTGGGTAAAATTCGGCTTTGTGCAGGCAGTTCAACGCCGCCAAATCCATTATAGACGAATAACCTGAACGGCAGATAATTTTCTGACAACCAACAAGATACGCTGCAATTTTCTCTGTACTTAAATGTGAAATAATAGTAATATTGCCTGTTCGGATTTTTTTGATTTCACTTTGCGGTTTTCCTTCAATTATAAGAATCTTTTCCATTGAATTTTTAAATTTATCCAATAAAAAATTTTCAAAAATACTTCGCTGCGGTTCAACGCCCGAAAGTATGCAAACAGTTGAAAATGAATTATCCGGTTCAATATTTTTCAATATTTGAAACCGTGAAAGCGTACCGATGAATTTTGTGTTTGCCAACAAGGGATATTTGTGCGACAAATCACCAGAAAGAGCATTATCTTTATCTTCAAAATCGGGAATCCAACACTCATCGTAATGCTTTATAAACCAGCGATGCAGCCGCCAAATCGGTTTTTCCAAAAACTGTAATTTCGGCGGCATTTTTACCATTAATTGATGTGTGATATAAACAGAAAACGTGCGTTTGCTCCACATTCCAAAGCGATTATCTGAAATAATTTTGTCGATTTGATGCTGTCTGACATAGTTTTGCAACCATAAATGTTCTTTTATTATTCCAAAAATTATCTTTGGCAAAGAGTAAATCATTGCGCCGACTTGAAATTTTCCTTTACTGTAACTTATTGAATATGAAGCAAATATATCAAATGAGATTTGTGGAAATTTTTCTTTTGGAAATTCATTTTTCAGAAAATTTAAAGGAAAACCATCGGAAATGATAATTATTTCGTTTTCTTTTGCAAGGCTATAAATAATTGGAACGCAGCGTGTTGCGTGCCCTAAACCCCAATTGAGTGGACAAATGAGTATTTTCATGTTTTTCTTAATTTTTGGCAAAAATAAGAAAAAATTCTTTTAATTGTAAAAAAAATCGTACCTTTGCGCACCTTTTTTTATGTTAAAAAGGCATAAAATCTTATTAAATTTTAAATTCATTGAAAATGAAAGCATTTGTATTCCCAGGGCAAGGCGCGCAATTTACAGGAATGGGCAAAGACCTTTATGATTTGTCTATTGAGGCAAAGGAATATTTTATTAAAGCGAATAAAATTCTGAATTTCAACATAACCGACATTATGTTCAATGGCGACAGCGAGCAACTTAGGCAAACCAAAGTTACGCAACCTGCCGTTTTTTTACATTCTGTGGTTTCCGCGCTCGTTTTGAAAAAAACCAATCCTGATATGGTTGCAGGGCATTCTTTAGGCGAATTTTCGGCTTTGGTTGTTGCGGGTGCATTGACTTTTGAAGACGGATTGCGGCTTGTTGCCAAACGTGCACAAGCAATGCAAAAGGCGTGCGAACTTGAACCATCAACAATGGCTGCAATTTTAGGACTTGATGATGAGGTTGTAGATGATATTTGCGATTCGATAAAAGATGCGATTGTTGTTTCTGCAAATTATAACAGCCCGGGACAAATTGTGATTTCGGGCAGCGTAGAAGGTGTTGGGCGTGCGTGCGAAATTGCAAAAGAACGTGGGGCGAAACGCGCTTTGCAACTGAGCGTGGGTGGCGCGTTTCATTCGCCGTTGATGCAGCCCGCTGCCGAAGAACTTAAAGCAGCGATAGACGCAACGCCGTTTAACACAGCGTTATGTCCTGTATATCAGAATGTTAATGCTTATGCGCAAACCGAAGCGATGGCAATTAAGCAAAATTTGATTGCGCAACTGACCGCGCCTGTTTACTGGACGCAAACCATCAAAAATATGATTGCAGACGGCGCAACAGCATTTTACGAATTCGGACCGGGCGATGTTCTAAAAGGTCTTATCAAAAAAGTTAATTCGGAAGTTGAAATCGGTTAAATTTATTTTAAAAGAATTTTGCGCAATTCTTCCAATCCTTGGCTTGCACCTTTTTTGATAACATGCACATAATCAGGCAAGTTATCCACTTCTTTTGGGTCAATGCAGTAAATCGGACAAAGTTCGGGTGCATAACTCATTAATCCTGCGGCAGGATAAACTTTGAGCGAAGTTCCAATAATTACCAATATATCAGCATTTTCTACAATTTTTATGGCGTTCTCAATTTCAGGAACTGCCTCGCCAAACCAAACAATAAACGGACGCATTTGGGTTTCTCCCAATGTGTCGTTTGTTTTTATATCTCGATAGCCAATATCTTCAACAATGGTTTTGCTTAGGTTGCAGGCTTTAGTAAGTTCGCCGTGGAGGTGTAAAACCTGCGAACTGCTAGCTCTTTCGTGCAGATTATCAACATTTTGTGTGATAATTTGTACATCAAAATTTTTTTCCAATTCCGCCAAAATCCGATGACCTTTGTTTGGCTGAACTTCTGCCAATTGCCGCCGCCGTTCATTGTAAAATTTCAGCACAAGTTCAGGATTGCGCAACCAGCCTCCAAACGTTGCAACATCTTCTACACGATGATTTTCCCAAAGTCCATCAGAATCGCGAAATGTGCTGATTCCACTTTCTGCACTCATTCCTGCACCTGTAAGCACTACTAATTTTTTCATTTCCAAATTTTTTTATGCAAAATTAAATGTTTTTTTGAAATAAAAATTTATTACTTTTTGACGCTGCAACAAAAATCATATGTTGAAAAATTCAGCCTCATTTTTGTCCAAAAGACCAAAAAATATGATATAAATCGGATTAATCATTTACTTTTATTAATTTTCCTCGTTTTGCATCATCTTCCAACATAGAAAGCAACGGATAAACCGTATTGCACTGCTTTTGAATAAACATTGCCGCTTTTGCTTTGTACAGTTCTTCTCCAAGTTTATCAACAATTGGTACTAACATTCTTTCTGTAGTGCAAAGCAGCGAGAAACGGCATTTATTGTGCCTGTGGTTTGATAATTCAGGCAACTGCAAGTGTTGTAACAGCGTGTTTTTATGGCACATTCGCTGCAAGTGTCCTTTTCCAGCAGTGATTTGTTCAGTAGTTCGGCGCGTTTTTCGTTGAAACCGTCCCACACATTGCCGATTGAATACGCTTTGTTGCTCGTGCCGTCTTTGACAAATTGCACGCAGGGATAAATCAGTCCGTCGGGTGCAATGGATATTTGTCGTTCCGAGAGTTTGCAACCATAGCAGTTGTCTTCGTTGCCGCGAATGTGCGTTGCAAACTTCATTTCAAACGGACTGAAATAGAATTTTCGTTCTTCGAGCGTCCATTTTTTGTAAAGTTTGGAGAGTTTTTACGGGGTCTATTTTCATATTTTTTTTGTTTTAAAAAAATTTACAAATATAATCATTTTTTATGATATTCAGTGTAATGAATTCCAGCCTTGCGCTTTCAGAGAAATTTCCTCGCCTTGCCGTCCTACGAGCGCAAGTCCTTTTTCTGCGGTTGTGATATGCCCGATAATGCCAATGTTATCAATTTTAAGAAGTTTTTCATAATCGTTGATAGAGGCGGTAAAAAGCAGTTCATAGTCCTCGCCGCCATTAAGGGCGGCAGTAACGATGTTAAAATTCATTTCCTCAGCCATAACAGCCGCCTGCTCGCTAATAGGAATTTTATCTTCAAAAATTCGGCAGCCGACATTGCTTTGAGTGCAAATATGAAAAAGTTCGCTTGAAAGTCCGTCCGAAACGTCTATCATTGCAGTAGGCAAAACATTGTTTTTGTGCAGATTATCAATAATATCGCGGCGGGCTTCGGGTTTTAGTTGGCGTTGAAGAATATAATCTTTACCTTCAAAATCAGGCTGAACATCGGGGCTGCTTTTAAACACAATTTTTTCGCGCTCAAGCAGTTGCAAGCCCATATACGCCGAGCCTAAATCGCCCGAAACGCAAATCAAATCGTTTTCTCGCGCTCCGTTGCGATAAACAATTTGTTCGTCTTCGCCCTCGCCAATGCAGGTAATACTGATTGTCAAGCCGTTAAGCGAGGCGGAAGTATCGCCCCCAACCAAATCAACGCCATATTTATTGCAGGCAAGGCGAATTCCCGCATAAATTTCTTCCAAATTTTCCACAGAAAAACGTTTTGACACGCCAAGCGACACAATTATTTGCTTCGGCTGTCCGTTCATTGCATAAATATCTGAAAAATTGACGATTGCCGCTTTGTAGCCCAAATGCCGCAACGGCACATAAGTAAGGTCGAAATGTACGCCTTCGAGCAGTAAATCGGTGGTTATCAGCGTTTTTTTATCTTTATAATTTAATACCGCAGCGTCGTCGCCAACGCCTTTTTCGGTAGAAATGTTTTTAATTGGGAAATTTTGGGTTAAACGTTTTATCAACCCAAATTCGCCAATTGTTGAAATTTCCGTATGTTCCATTTATTATTTTTTTAAAAAATCAATAAAATTTATCTCAAAATAACCTCTTTTACATATTCCTGTTTTGCAAATTCATTCATTTTATCTCTTATTTGCGTGCGCTGCAAAAAAAGTTCGTGGCGCAGAACAGAAGAAGAAATTTTTAGATATAAAATTCTGTCTTTCAATGAAATATCTGTTGTATAATCGGCAACGATTTTGCCCATAACCTCGCCCCAACCTTCAACGATTCGCTTTTCGAGCAGCGGAATATCTAAATGCTGCTCGTGCAAAACCTGCATTAATATTTCGGATAATAAAACCGTTTTATTTCTGCGCATATTTACCTCATTTTTAAAACTTTACCCTCTTTTGCTCCTTCGCTGTACGGCATTTTGTTCATATCGTAAAGCGACTGAATTTTTACGCCAAATTCCTGAGCGATAGAATACATCGAATCGCCGCGCCTGATTGTGTAAGTATCAATTCCTTTGGCGGCTTTTTTCTTTTTTGCCTTAATATAAACGCGTTGACCTGCCGCAATCGGCGTATTTTGCTCAACTTCGTTATACAGCCGCAATTTATTTTCCGAAATGCGAAGTTCATCGGCAATGCTGCCGTAAGTATCGCCTTTTACGGCAATAACAAATTTCACCCCGTTGTTTTGCAAAATTTCGTGTTCGCCGTAAGGATTAATTACGCCCATAGAAAATTCCTGATAATCAACAGTTTTCGGTTTTTGGTAAATTATCTCGTTTGTTTTGGAATCGCGTTGCGGTTGCGCCGCTTTTTTGGTGTCGTATTTGTGCAGTTGATAATCTTCAATTATCGAAATAAGTTTATAGGCATAAGTTGGATCTGTGGCATAACCTGCGCGTTTAAGTCCGTGCGCCCATTGCTCGTAATCGGTTGGATTTAAAGTAAATAGCGAAGCGTAACGTTTGCCGTTTACCAAAAACGCCGAATGGTCTTCGTAGGAATCGCCAGCCGATTTGTATTTGCGAAAACATTCGTTTTTCAAATCGTCGTCAGCATAAATGCCTTCGCCCTGCCAACCATGACATTTTATCCCAAAATGATTATTCGCCTCAACAGCAAGTCGGCTCTGCCCTGCGCCGCTTTCGAGTAAACCTTGCGCAAGCGTTATACTCGCAGGAATACCGTATTCGTGTTGCTGAACTTCGGCAAGATTATGATATTTTTCTATATAATCAAAATATGCGCGATTTTGCTTTTGCGCAGAAATCGTTGTTGCACAGATTATAAATATTAAAATAAATATTTTTTTCATCAGTTACTTTATTTCATTAATTTAATATTCAATTTTTGGTTTTTTACTAAAATTAATGCAGCAAAGATAATGCTTTTTTACTAAAATATGCTGCTCCAAAATTTTATTATTTTCAGTTTTTAGTTTATTTTTGTACCTTTGCGCCCTGAAATTAATGAAAAATAATGAAATCCCGAAAATCTGTTAAAAGTACTTCACATTCGCAATCATCACGGCAACGCGGCTCTGCGGGAGCAAAAACATCGAAAAATAGAAACTTTTTCGCGTCCATGCGTGCATTTTTTACCAACGACCGCGTACATTTTATTTTCGGAATGTTCCTGTTAATTTTTGTACTTTTTTTGTGCGTTTCGTTTGTTTCGTATTTTTTCACTGGCGCGGCAGATTATCAGCAGACAAATTCAAGCAAAATTCAAAATTGGACAGGCGCGGCAGGCGCAAAAATCGCTGATTTTGCAATCAACGGCGCTTTCGGCGTTTCTGTTTTTTGCATTTTAGCATTTTTGGCTGTGGCGGCATTTTGGCTGATGCGCTGGCGGTTTTATCCTGTTTGGAAAGCGTTTTTGCACGCAACTTTTTGGACAGTTTGGCTGTCGGTTTTTTTGGCTTTAACAATCGACCGCTGGCTGCCTAATTCCTATATTTTGTTTAGTGGGCAGCATGGGAAAACTCTCGTTACATTACTTGTAAGGCATATTAAATACATCGGCACGGCGTTTTTGCTGCTCGGTTTGCTTACGGCTTATTTTATAATTTTTTCTAAAAAAACTATTCCTTTTATTAAAAAATCATTTAAAAATATTTTTAAAATAAAAGACAAACCGTATAATACTGATAATGAAAACAGTAAATCTGTGCGAATTGGAGACGATATTGTGCCTGAAGAATGGGTAACAATAGCCGAAGATGAAGATGAAGATGA
>WRGS01000168.1 GCA_009787075.1 Paludibacter sp. | reverse complement strand
ATTGCGCTGGGGATGTGGCATTCAGCAAACGCAAGTCGGTTTTATTTGTTTGAAAAAATCATTTCCCTTATCGTCAACCAAAATAAATGCGGGAAAATCAACAACTTCTATTTTCCAAATTGCTTCCATTCCAAGTTCGGGATAGGCGATGCATTCTACTTTTTTGATGCTGTTTTGCGCCAAAATAGCTGCAGGTCCACCTATTGATCCGAGATAAAAGCCGCCGTGTTTCTGGCAGGCATCAGTTACTTGCTGGCTGCGGTTACCTTTGGCAATCATTACCATTGAACCGCCTTTGCTTTGGAATAAATCCACATAAGAATCCATTCTGCCCGCTGTTGTTGGTCCGAACGAGCCTGACGGCATTTCTCTGGGTGTTTTGGCTGGTCCTGCATAATAAATCGGGTGATTTTTAACATATTCGGGCAAATCCTGTCCGCTGTCAAGCAGTTCTTTGAGTTTTGCGTGGGCGATATCGCGCCCGACAATGATTGTTCCGTTAAGTGAAATACGTGTGGAAACAGGATATTTTGTTAATTCTGCCAAAATTTCTTTCATCGGGCGGTTGAGGTCAATTTCTACAGCATTTCCTTCGCCTGCATTGCGGTATTCTTCGGGAATATATTTTGACGGATTATCTTCCAATTTTTCAATCCACAAACCGTCTTTGTTAATTTTTGCCTTAATATTTCTATCTGCCGAGCAGGAAACCGCCATACCTACAAAGCAACTTGCTCCGTGACGCGGCAAACGCACAATGCGAATGTCGTGAGCAAAATATTTTCCGCCAAATTGCGCCCCGATACCCGAATTTTGTGCTGCTTTCAATATTTTTTCTTCCATTTCCAAATCCCTGAATGCCTGCCCAAATTCGTTGCCCTGCGTTGGAAGTTCATCGTAATATTTTGTAGATGCGAGTTTTACGGTTTTCATACACATATCGGCAGAAGCTCCGCCGACAACAAATGCTATATGATATGGCGGACAAGCCGATGTTCCGAGCGTTTTTATTTTTTCGCTTAAAAATTTTTCCAAACTTGCGGGATTGAGCAATGCTTTTGTTTCCTGAAAAAGATATGATTTGTTAGCCGAGCCGCCGCCTTTGGCAATGAAAAGAAAGTTGTATTCTTCACCGTCTGTAGCCACAAGGTCGATTTGTGCGGGCAAGTTTGTACCTGTATTCACTTCGTCGTACATTGTCAGCGGCGCATTTTGCGAGTAGCGCAAATTGTCTTCGGTGTATGTTTGATAAATTCCGCGCGAAATCGCCTCTTCGTCTGCGCCGCCTGTCCAAACCTGCTGACCTTTTTTGGCATAAACAGTTGCCGTGCCTGTATCCTGACAGAAAGGCAACTGACCTTTTGCCGATACTTCCGCATTGCGCAACATTGTTAGCGCAACGTATTTATCGTTTTCAGATGCTTGCGGGTCGCTCAAAATTTTTGCCACCTGCGCCTGATGTTCGGGGCGAAGCAGAAAAGCGCAATCGTGCATTGCTTGCCGCGCTATTGCGGTAAGACCTTCGAGCGCAATTTTGAGAATTTTTTTACCTTCAAATTCCGTTTGAGATACGAAATCTTTTGTCAATAAATAATATTGCGTTTCGTCCTTTTCTGCGTGAGGAAACGGCTCTTGATATTGAAATGGTTTTGCCATATTTTTGTAATTTTATAAATTTGAATTTTGTTCTGCAAAAATAGTTAATTTTACAGAGATTGCAAAATTTATCATTGCCCGCCGCCCTGTCCGCTGCCGCCTTGCGAATTTCCGCCGCTTTTCAAATCGTCGTTGGTGATTGTGCGCTGAACTTTTTTGATTTGCGTTTTCATTTCGCCGAAAGTATAACTTACCTGCAACCCAATTGCGCGGAAAGTACGCTCGTTGCGGTAATATCGGTAATATTGGTCTTCCTGCCTAAATTCGTTGGTATAAACCTGCTTGCCCTTAAACACTCCGCGCAAGCGAAGGCTGACATTCAGTTTTTTATTCAAAAAATCTTTGCTTAAAGATGCCGCAGAAAACGACCATCCAAATCCTTTGCCCTGCAAATTAATCCATGGCGTTTGATAAGCAAAGTTCATTCCGAATTTCAAATCAAGCGGCAATGTATATGAAAAACCGCCATATATAGAGTACGTCCAACCTTCATTTGTAATGGTTTGTTCTTGATTTTTCGCGCTGTAATAAAGATAATTTAAACTTGTATTTGCATTGATTCTGAATTTTTTTGTCGGAGTCCATGAAAAATACAGATTTCCGCCGCTGTTGCTGTGCTTGCCGATATTTTCGTAAGTGGAAACTATTGTAACTTTGTTGTCGTCTGATATTTGCAATAAAGACATTTGGTCTATCGAATTATTTGTAAACGAAGTATTTAAACTTGCATTCAAATTAAATTTCTGTGAAAAAAATCCGTAAGCAAATGAAAAAGAATTACTGATTTCAGGTTTCAATTCAGGATTGCCCTTACTGATATTTGTAGCGTCCGAATTGTCGATAAAAGGATTAAGATACCAAATACTCGGACGGGAAATGCTTTGATTGTACGATAATTTCAGATTTGAAGCATCAGAAGTTTTGTACGATAAAACTACCGAAGGCACAACATTAAAATATGGTTTTGGAGTAAAATTTTTTTCGGGTTTATCAAGAAATTTAACATCAGACGAAGTGCTTTCCATGCGCAAGCCTGCCCGCGCGCTGAATTTTTCAAGTTTAAAAGTATAACTGCCGTATGCGCCGACAATATTTTGCCTGTAGCGCATATCGGCGGCGGAAGTTTGCGTTGTGTCGATTTGATAGATTTCATCGGAGTTTTGGCGGATAAGATATTCATTGTTGCTGTTATTTAGCCGCAAAATATATTTTACGCCCGCCTCTACAACGTGCTTTTTGCCGAGCGGCTCGGTGTAATCAACTTGAAAAGTATGTTCGTTAGTTTTGCCTTCCATAGAAATATCGCGGTCGGACGGAGCGGGATTAAAATGATTTTCAAACCCGACAGAATCGCGCGTAATAATATTATTATGCGATGAATTGGGCGATGTGTCTAATTGATACGAAAAAGTCAGCAGTCGGTCTTTTTTATGAAAACTGCGCTGATAATTTGCATTGACCGACATTCCGCCCCACCCGCCTTTGTAATAATTCAAAGTATTGTAACCCGAAATCGGCGTTTGATTCAAACTGTCGGCATACATCAAAGTTTCTCCGCGCCACTGTCTGGTGGCGCTGCTGCCGCCGTAACCGCTTGCCGAAAGTGAAACAAGATTCAGAGAATCAAGTTCATAAGTGGCTTCTAACGAGCCGTAGCCGAACAGGAAACCAACCTTGCTTGAACGACTGGTTTGTTGCATAAAACGATAGGAATCTTCTATAACTTCTGCATTGAGATTTTCCTGATAGTTATACGAAGTTTGCGCATAATCGCGCCCTTTGTAATAGGTAAAATTGGCAGAAATTCCAAATTTTCCAATTTTTGTAGAAAAATTTCCACCCAAACTATATGCGCCCAAATTGTTTATTGATGCATTTATGCTGCCTGTATATCCGCCAAAAGATGTTTCGGTAACGATATTGAGAATTGCGCCAACGCCTTCGGCATCGTATTTTGCGCCGGGGTCGGTTATCACTTCAATTTTTTTGATAGACGATGCAGGCATCGACTTCAAAACCTGCGATGGATTGTTGGCAATCATTGTTGAAGGTTTGCCGTTGAGATAAATTTTGAAATTTGACGAGCCTTTTATCTTAATATTTTCTTCGCCATCGACAGTAACCATCGGCACTTTTTGCAACATTTCAAGTACGTTACTCGATTTTGAATCGGGATCTACCTGTATGTCGTAACTGATTCTGTCAATTTCGGTTTTCACAAGCGGCGCAGCAGCCGTAACTGTAACTTCCGCAAGTTGTTCGCTGGCATCTGCCATCAGAATTTTCCCCAAATCTATGTTTTTCTGATTTTCCGAAACAGAAAATTCAACTTTTTTTGTATTTTTGCCGATAAATTCTGCTGCAAGCACAAAATCTCCCGCACTGTTTATTGTAAGCGAAAACAGCCCCTGTTCATCGGAAGCAACGGCTTTTACAATCTTAAATGATTGTTTTTCCATAATCCGCACCGTTGCAAAAGACACAGGTGAATTGGTCAGCGAATCTACAATTTGTCCGCTAACTGTGTAAATTTCATTGTTTTGAGAAAACAAATTACCTGAAGCAAATATTAACATAAATGCCAAAAGGAGAATTTTAAAATATTTTTTCATGAAATAATGTATTTAGCGTTTTTTGAAATTCAAAGATTTTTATCACAAAAATAAAACATATTTTTGCCGATTTGTTTCGTTTGTTTGTCGTTTCTTGTTTTTTAATTTCTAATTTTTTTGCAAAAAAATTTTTAGCAAAAATACAACAATTATTATTCAATTATTGTCATTTCGCCTGCAATATCTGTTTTTAACAGTTTTTTAACTTCGGCTAAGGATTGATTTTCTCCCAAAAGATACATAAGTTTTGTAACAATCGCCTCTGTGGTGCAGTCGTATGCGCTTATTACGCCAATATCAATAAGATTCAAACTTGTTGAATAACGCCCCATTTCCACCGAACCTGTGCTGCATTGAGTTTTATTGACAATCAAAATTCCCTTACGCGCGGCGGCTTTTAAGGCTTTTCCAAACCACAATTTTTGCGGAACATTACCCGAACCGAAACTTTCAAGCACAAGGGCTTTAAGATTGGGCGTACCGAGAACAGCGCGAACTGTATTTTCATTAATTCCCGGAAAAATTTTAAGAATTGCAATATTATTGTCGGTTTTGGTGCGCACGCGCAGTTTGGCAGATTTTGCAGGATAGCGAATGTTCGATTGGAAATATTTAATATGCACGCCCGCTTTGGCAAGCGGCGGATAATTGTATGAGCGAAATGCCGAAAAATGTTCCGCATTTTTCTTTGTTGTGCGGTTGCCGCGATAAAGTTCATCTTCAAAAAATACACATACTTCGGGCACTACTGCCGCTCCAACTTCATTTTTTGCGCAGGCAAGTTCAATTGCCGTAAGCAAATTTTCCTTTGCATCGCTGCGCAACATTCCTATTGGCAGTTGCGAGCCTGTTAAAATAATCGGTTTTGTCAAATTTTCAAACATAAAACTTAATGCAGAAGCGGTGTAAGCCATTGTATCTGTACCGTGAAGCACCACAAAACCATCGAATTCATCATAATGTTTTTCAATCAGACGGGCAATTTTTTCCCACATATCGGCATCAACTTCCGAAGAATCGACAAGCGGATGAAACGGAATACTTTTAAGATTAACGCCTGTTTGTTTGAGTTCGGGCAATAATTTTTGCAGCCGCTCAAAATTTATCGGACGCAACGCGCCATTTGCAGGGTCTTCTGCCATACTGATTGTACCGCCAGTAAAAAGAAGTAAAACTGAATTTTTCTTTGTCATATATATTTTATTTGCAAATTACTGAAATTCAGTATATTTGTGTTGTAAAAATAAAAAAATATTGTAAGGCAAAAGTACAAAATTTATTTCACAGTTGAACTTAAATTAATAGAATTCCTAAAAACGTCATTGCACACTGCTGATGGGCTTCACGTCATTGGTAGCGATAGCCAAGCAATCCTGCATAACAATAAAAACTATGATAATCAATAATCTCTAAATTTTTCAAACAGACTCTTAATAATAAAAATTTTATTAATTTTGCAAAAAATTTTTTTTGAATAAAAATAGTTATTATGGCAACAACTCCCGTGAAAAACAAAACGAGAAAACATAATTTTCTGCGGAAATTTTGGTTGGGTTTTAGCATATTTTTGCTGTTTATTGTACTTATTTTCTTTATGATAGGCAAAGGCTGGCTTGGATATGTTCCCGATATTGAAGAATTGCAGAATCCAAAAATTCGCCTTGCTACAGAAATTTATTCGTCCGACCTTGAAGTCCTTGGGCGATATTACTTTAAAGAAAATCGCGTTGGCGTAAGTTACAATCAAATTTCGCCAAATCTGATTAAAGCGCTGGTTGCCACCGAAGATAAGCGTTATTACTCTCATTCGGGCATCGACGGCAGAGGGCTTATTCGCGCTTTTGCACTTTTGGGCAGAAAAGGCGGCGGCAGTACAATCACCCAGCAGTTGGCAAAGCAACTTTACTCCGAACAATCGCGAAATATTTTTGAACGTGCACTCAAAAAGCCGATTGAATGGGTTATTGCTGTAAAACTTGAGCGACTTTATTCCAAAGAAGAAATTGCTACGCTCTATCTTAATCAGGTTGATTTTCTCAATAATGCGGTTGGAATAAAATCGGCGGCGATGTCGTATTTCAACACAACGCCCGAAAAACTGACAATCGAACAGGCGGCAACTATTGTTGGAATGTGTAAAAATCCTTCCGTTTATAATCCGCGCAAAAATTTGCAGGCGGCAACAAACCGCCGAAACACAGTGCTTGAACAAATGCTCGCAGCAAAAGATATTACAAAAACAGAATGTGATTCGCTGAAAAAAATTCCTTTGACAATAGATTTTCATCGTTTTGACCACAAAGACGGACTCGCAGCGTATTTCCGTGAATATTTAAGAAAAATTTTAACAGCCCAAAAGCCGCAAAAAAGCGACTATGCCGAATGGCAAAAAAATCAATACGAAAAAGATAATTTTGAATGGGAAAACAATCCGCTTTATGGTTTTTGTGAAAAAACAAAAAAGCCTGACGGTTCAAAATACAATATTTATTCCGATGGTTTGAAAATTTACACAACTATTGATTCACGAATGCAACTTTATGCCGAAGAGGCAGTTTTGGAACAAATGACAACTTTGCAGGAGCAATTTTTTAAAGAAAAAAAAGGAAAACCCAAAGCGCCGTATTCCAATGCAACTCCGCAGGAAACTATCGACAATAACCTAAACCGCGCAATGCGCTATTGCGATCGCTATTTGAACATGAAAAAAGATGGCGCAAGCGATGCTGAAATCAAAAAAGCGTTTAATACCAAAATTGAGATGCAGGTTTTTTCGTACAAAGGCAGCATTGATACGGTAATGACACCATTGGATTCTATCCGTTACACAAAATATTTTTTGCGTTGCGGAATGATGTCCATAGACCCGCAAAGCGGACACGTTAAAGCATACGTTGGCGGAACCGATTTTTCTCAATTTCAGTACGATATGGTAACTCATGGGCGGCGGCAAATAGGCTCAACTGTTAAGCCATTTCTTTATTCTTTAGCAATGTCTGAAAAAATGGCGCCTTGCGATGAAGTTATTCATCAACCTATTACAATACATTTACCTGCGGGCAACACATGGACTCCGCGCAACAGTACAACCGCGCGGCGCGGTGAAATGGTTTCTTTGCGTTGGGGGCTGGCTAATTCAAGCAACTGGGTTTCGGCTTATTTGATGAGCATCTTACCGCCTGCACAACTTGTAGATATGATGCACTCGTTTGGAATTACAGGATATCTTCCTGCCGTTCCTTCGCTTTGTCTTGGTCCGTGCGAAGTGTCGGTTGAAGAGATGGTTGATGCTTATACTGCTTTCCCCAACAACGGAATGCGCGTTACACCAATTTACGTTACGCGAATTGAAGATGCAAAAGGCAATATTATCGCATCTTTTTCGCCAGAAATGCACGAAGTTTTTGACGAAACCACTGCTTATGAAATGATTTATATGCTGCGTGGAGTGATTGATGGCGGGACAGGAAGTCGCGTGCGCCGACTTGGACTCACAATGCCCGCAGGCGGAAAAACAGGTACAACCAACGACAATGCCGACAGTTGGTTTATGGGTTTCACACCAACTCTTGTTACAGGCGTTTGGGTTGGCGGCGAAGACCGTGATATTCACTTTGACACTATGCTTTACGGACAGGGCGCGGCAAGCGCATTGCCTGTTTGGGCTTTTTATATGAAAAAAGTCCTCGCCAATCCAAAACTGCCATACAATATTAACGACCAATTCAACGTTCCTGCATCATTCAATCCAAATGCCGATTGCTCGGTAGCGACGAGTTCGGAAGGAGTGGAAGAATAAAATTATTAGACTTTGCTAATTAAATTTACATTTTGTCATTTTTAAAATATAGTTGAATTGCTGAAACATTCAATATGCAATTTCATAAGAATTTATATAGTTGGAAATACCGATTATCAGGATAAAAAATATTTAGAATAATAAAAATAAAAAAAAAAA
>WRGS01000167.1 GCA_009787075.1 Paludibacter sp. | reverse complement strand
TTTTTTAGCAAATTTTTAATTCCGCCAACGGGTAAAAGATAATAATGCATTAAAGGATTGGGTGCAAAATATAAGCCTTTGGTTGAATAGTGTTTTATTAAAAATATTCTTATTTGGCGATTATAAAAACAGCAATAAAAAGTTGCATTCATTACTTGAAACTATTGATATAATTTTTTTTCAAAAATATTTTTCAACCAAAATATTTTCTTTAACTTTGCACCTGAAAATTTTATGATTTCAAAGTTTGGTTTATGCCGATTGTAAATCTTTGTTTATCATTATTTTACAAAAATAATTTTTGATTTTTGAAATCTTAAAATTTTAAAACTGTATTTTGGGGTGCTTGAATATTTCGGGCTGAGATTATACCCTTTGAACCCGCTGCATAATGGCAGAATGGGAAAATCGGCAAACTTCTTCCTTGCATTTAAAGCACTCATAATTAATTGTTTAACTTTTTTATTAAATTATTTTTTATGAGAAAAATTTTTATTTCACTTTTAATTTTTACGGCAATATGCGCCAACGGACAACATTTTATCAAAGGTAAAGTAGTTGATAATTACAACAATGAGCCAATATATGGCGCAACTGTGAAATTATTAAAATCTAATGACAATTCGATTTTATTAACAACAGTAACCAACATTAACGGTGAATTTATTTTTGAAAATCTGACAGAAAAATCATTTGAAATTGAAGTTTCCTGCATTGGTTATATTATTGTCAGAAAAAAAGCATCTCTTGACAATTCGTTGACCATCAAGATGTTTCGCGATTTAATCAGAGATGATTTTTATTTAGATGATGTAACTGTTTATTCCACAAGGGCAAAACACGATTCGCCTATTGCGCACACAACAATTCGCAATGACGAAATCGCCAAAGGCAATGGCGGGCAGGATATTCCGTATCTGCTTGCATTAACTCCTTCATTTGTAGCAACTTCCGATGCTGGCGCGGGAATTGGCTACACAAATTTCCGCATTCGCGGAACAGAGGCAAACCGCATCAATGTTACCACAAACGGCATTCCGCTCAACGATGCCGAAAGCCACGAGTCGTATTTTGTAGATTTGCCCGATTTTGCATCTTCGCTTGCCTCTGTGCAGGTGCAGCGCGGCGTAGGCGCTTCTACCAACGGCGCGGCAGCGTTTGGCGCAAGCATAAATATGGAAACTTTGCAAATGAACAGCAATCCATACGGCGAAATCTCAGCAACTTACGGCTCGTTCAACACGCGAAGATACACATTAAAAGCAGGAACAGGCAAAATTGATAAAAAATTTGCGGCAGAGGCGCGGATTTCTGGTATTTCGTCCGATGGATATATAGACCGCGCAAAATCCGATTTGAAAAGTTATTATGCTGCGGCAGGATATTTCGGCAATAATAACTCGCTGAAATTCATTACTTTTGGCGGAAAAGAAAAAACATATCAGGCGTGGAACGGAGTTGATTTGGATAAAATTGCAGTCAATCCGCTAATTTATTCGCGAACATACAACGATGCGGGCAAATATACTGACGATAACGGAGTTACGCAATTTTACAAAAATCAAATTGACGATTACACGCAAACGCATTATCAACTTCATTTTTATCAAAATCTGTTAAATTCAAGGCATTATTTGGATTTTAATGTTGCTCTGCACTATACCAAAGGCAAGGGTTTTTACGAAGAATATAAAACCAAGCGCAAATATAAGGAATATTTGCTCACTTCGCCCAACGGCAGCAAAACAACCGATTTGATTCGTCAAAAATGGCTTGACAATGATTTTTACGGCGGAATTTTTGCACTCAACTATGAATTTGACAATTTTAAAGCCGCTTTGGGCGGCGGATTGAGCAATTATTACGGCAAACATTTCGGAAAAATCCTTTGGGTGCGCAATCCTGCCGACGATTTTGTTGCTCCGCAAGATTGGTACAACGGAAATTCCGATAAAACAGACGGAAATATTTATCTTAAATTAAATTATCAAATAATTAAAAATCTGACAATTACCGCAGATTTTCAATATCGCGGAATTGAGTATAAATTAAAAGGAACTGACGATAAATTTGATGAAAACACAATGAAAATGAGAGATTTAACCCAAGATCATACTTTTAATTTTTTCAATCCGAAAATTGGCGCAAATTATTATTTAAACAGTAAAAACAGCGTATATGCATCATTTTCTGTTGCCAACCGCGAACCAAACCGCAACTGTTACACCGAAGCGGGCGAAAATCAGCGTCCGACAAGCGAGCGGCTTTTTGATGCCGAATTTGGTTATCGCCTTGCTGCGCAGCGATTTACCGCCGAAGTGAATTTATACAATATGCAATACAAAAATCAGTTAATTCTCACAGGGCAAATCAGCGATATTGGCGAATTGTTAAGCGTCAATATTCCAAAAAGTTACAGGCGCGGAATTGAAATTTCGGGCGCAGTGAAAATTTCGGATTTATTGAGTTGGAACGGAAATTTTTCATTGAATAAAAATAAAATTAAAGAATTTACCGAATTTGTCAGCACATACGATGCGGATTGGAATTATCTGGGGCAAAAGCCGATAGAACACAAAAATACGGATATTGCATACTCGCCGAATATTGTTGCAAACAGCATTTTTTGCTTTGATTATAAGCAACTTAACCTGCAATTTATTTCATCTTACGTTGGCAGACAATTTATTGACAATACTCAAAGCAACGACCGCAGTCTTGCGCCTTATTTTGTTAATAATGCGGCAGTTAATTATTTTTGGAAAATGCAAAAAATTGACGGAATCGCTTTTCAATTGCTTGTAAATAATATTTTCAATACAGAATATTCGAGCAATGCCTTTATTTACGATACGTATTTTTACGACACACAGCGCATTAACGAAAAACGTTATTTCCCACAGGCAGGAACAAATTTGCTTTTCACAACAACCGTAAAATTTTAAGATGCAAAAAACCAACAACCCTGCTTAACAATAAGCAGGGTTGCCGAGATATAATCTTTTGATTATCTTTTATTTAACTTGCAAATCACCCTTAATCTTCATCGCTTGCATCTTCGCCATTGCCATCAACAAGGTTTTGTTTCATATTCAAACGCTTTTCGTAATCGTCGAGCGAATAAACGATAAGTTTTTCAAAACTTCTCTGTCCTGTTCCTGCGGGAATGAGATGACCGCAAATTACGTTTTCTTTCATTCCTTCAAGTCTATCAACTTTTGCATTGATAGCGGCATCATTAAGCACTTTTGTTGTTTCCTGAAACGATGCAGCCGACATAAAACTGTCTGTTTGCAAAGCAGCGCGTGTAATTCCCTGCAAAATCTGATTTGAAGTAGCGGGAACTGAATCGCGCGTTTGAACAGGTTTGCGGTCGCGGCGTTTGAGCATCGAATTTTCATCGCGCAGTTTGCGAGGCGCAACGATTTGCCCAACTTTCAGATTTTCGGAATCGCCCGAATTGACAACAACTTTTTTGCCCCAAATACGGTCGTTTTCTTCCATAAAATCGTGTTTGCCAACAACTTGCCGTTCAAGGAAACGCGTATCTCCCGGGTCTTCAATCTCAACACGATTCATCATTTGACGTACAATTACCTCAAAATGTTTGTCGTTGATTTGTACTCCCTGCAAACGATAAACGTCCTGCACCTCATTAACAATATAATCCTGTACGGCGGTTGGTCCTTTGATAGCCAAAATATCGGCAGGAGTAATTGCCCCGTCCGAAAGCGGCGTTCCTGCGCGTACAAAGTCGTTTTCCTGCACCAAAATTTGTTTTGACAAAGGAATCATATACTTTTTAACTGCGCCAAGTTTTGAAGTAACAGAAAGTTCGCGGTTACCGCGTTTTATCTTTCCAAAATTAATTTCACCGTCAATTTCAGCCACAACAGCAGGATTTGACGGATTACGTGCTTCAAAAAGTTCTGTTACTCGAGGCAAACCGCCTGTAATATCGCCCGCTTTACCAACTGCACGCGGAATTTTTACAAGCATCTGTCCTACTTTAATTTTGTCTCCATCGTTGAGCACCAAGTGCGCTCCAACAGGCAAATTATATGTTTTTATAATTTCGCCACTTTTGGAAACAATATGCGCAGACGGAATTTTTGTACGGTCTTTTGATTCGGAAATAATTTTTTCCTTCAAACCTGTAGCATCGTCAATTTCGGTTTTAAATGTCAGATTTTCAACAACATCTTCAAACTTGATTTTTCCTTCGCCTTCGGCAATAATAACCGCATTGAACGGGTCCCACTCGCAAATAAGCAAGCCTTTCTTTCCCATATCGCCATGATTTGCGTAAAGTTTTGAACCATAAGGAACATTTTGAGTTGTCAGTGCAATGCCTGTATTAATGTCGATAAGACGCATTTCTGTAAGGCGGCTAACTACCACTTTATATTCTTTTCCATCATCGTCTTTTGCATCAACGGTACGAAGTTCGTCAAATTCGATGCGACCATCATATTTAAGAACAATTTTGGATTCTGCGCCAACATTTGAAGCCACACCTCCGACGTGGAATGTACGCAGTGTTAATTGCGTTCCCGGTTCGCCGATTGATTGGGCTGCAATAACGCCGACAGCCTCGCCCATACCTACCATTTTACCTGTTGCAAGGTTGCGTCCGTAGCATTTTGCACAAACACCGTGTTTGGATTCGCAGGTGAGAACCGAGCGGATTTCAACATTTTCAATAGGCGATTCCTGAATTTTTTTCGCGCTTGTTTCGTTAATTTCTTCGCCAGAAGAAACTATTAATTCGCCTGTAAGCGGGTGATAAACATTGTGAACCGACACGCGCCCCAAAATTCTGTCGTAAAGCGAGGCAACAATATCTTCATTATTTTTAATTTCACTTGCAACAAGTCCGCGCAATGTTCCGCAATCTTCCTCGCGAATAATTACATCGTGCGAAACATCGACAAGTCGGCGCGTGAGATAACCTGCATCGGCAGTTTTCAAAGCCGTATCAGCCAAACCTTTACGCGCACCGTGAGTTGAAATGAAATATTCTAACACCGACAAACCTTCTTTAAAATTCGACAAAATCGGATTTTCAATAATTTGTCCACCTTCTGCACCCGATTTTTGCGGCTTTGCCATCAAACCACGCATACCCGAAAGTTGCCTAATTTGCTCTTTTGAGCCGCGCGCGCCAGAATCCAACATCATATAAACGGAATTGAAACCCTGATTATCTTCCGACAGTTGCTTCATCAAAATATTTGAAAGTTTTGAATTTACGTGCGTCCAAGTGTCGATAATCTGGTTGTAACGCTCGTTGAAAGTAATGAATCCCATATTATAGTTATTCAAAATCTCATCAACTTCCGCATTTCCTTCTTTTACAAGATCTTCTTTTTCTTTAGGAATGATAACATCTCCCAAATTGAACGAAAGTCCGCCTTTGAACGCCATTATATATCCCAAATCCTTAATATCATCGAGGAATTGCGCAGTACGAGCCACGCCGCAGGTTTTAATTACATTTCCGATAATATCGCGCAACGATTTTCTTGACAGTAATTCATTTATATATCCCATTTCTTTGGGAACAGTTTTATTGAACATAATTCGTCCTACCGTTGTTTCAATAAGTCTTGTAATCGGCTTTTTATTTTCGTCAATATCGCGTGTGCGTACTTTTACAAGCGCGTGCAAAGCAACCTGTTTTTCGTTGTAGGCAATTTCCGCCTCTTCGGGCGAATAGAACACTAAACCCTCGCCTTTTGCGCCCGGACGAGGTTTTGTTATATAATAAAGTCCTAAAACCATATCCTGCGATGGAACGGTAATAGGTGCGCCGTTTGCAGGATTTAATATATTATGCGAGGCAAGCATAAGCAATTGCGCCTCCAAAATCGCTGCGTTGCCAAGCGGAAGATGAACAGCCATTTGGTCGCCATCGAAGTCGGCGTTAAACGCCGTACAGGAAAGCGGGTGAAGTTGAATTGCCTTACCTTCAATCATTTTAGGTTGGAATGCCTGAATACCAAGTCGGTGCAAAGTCGGCGCACGATTGAGCAAAACAGGATGTCCTTTCATTACATATTCCAAAATATCCCAAATAACAGGGTCTTTGCGGTCGATAACTTTTTTTGCCGATTTAACGGTTTTAACAATTCCGCGTTCAATTAATTTTCTGATTACAAACGGTTTGTAAAGTTCGGCAGCCATTTCTTTTGGAATGCCGCATTCATGCATTTTAAGTTCAGGACCAACGACAATAACCGAACGGGCAGAGTAATCTACGCGTTTTCCGAGCAAATTCTGACGGAAACGACCCTGTTTGCCTTTCAAACTGTCGGAAAGCGATTTCAAAGGACGGTTTGAATCGGTTTTTACAGCAGAAGATTTTCTCGAATTATCAAGCAAAGAATCCACAGCCTCTTGCAGCATACGTTTTTCGTTGCGCAAAATAACTTCTGGCGCTTTGATTTCAATCAATCTTTTCAAACGATTATTGCGAATAATAACGCGGCGGTAAAGGTCGTTCAAATCGGAAGTTGCAAATCTACCGCCGTCAAGCGGCACAAGCGGACGCAAATCGGGCGGAATAACAGGAATCACTTTGAGCACCATCCATTCGGGGTGGTTGCGATGCCGCGCTGCACGGAACGCCTCAATAATTTGCAAACGTTTCAATGCCTCATTTTTACGCTGCTGCGAAGTGTCATTGCTTGCCTTATCGCGCAAAGAGTACGACAATTCGTCCAAATCCAAACGTACAAGCAGGTCGTAGATTGCCTCTGCGCCCATTTTTGCTATAAATTTATTCGGGTCGTTGTCGTCGCACATCTGATTTTCGTGCGGGAGGCTTTCTAAAATCTGCAAATATTCGTCTTCGTTAAGAAGTTCGCCTTTGGTAATATTTTCACCGTTTTCGAGAATGCCGCCTTGAATAATTACATATTTTTCGTAATAAATAATTGCATCAAGTTTTTTGGTAGGCATACCCAAAAGGTAACCTATTTTGTTTGGCAACGAGCGGAAATACCAAATATGCGCCACAGGAACAACCAAATGAATATGCCCTGTGCGTTCGCGGCGCACTTTCTTTTCTGTAACTTCAACGCCGCAACGGTCGCAAACGACGCCTTTGTAACGAATGCGTTTGTACTTTCCGCAGTTACATTCGTAATCGCGCGTGGGTCCGAAAATACGTTCGCAGAACAAACCGTCGCGTTCGGGTTTGTAAGTGCGGTAGTTTATAGTTTCGGGCTTAAGCACTTCGCCATTAGAAAGTTTCAGGATTTCTTCGGGCGATGCCAACCCGATAGAGATTGTTCTGAAATCATTCCCTTTAGTTTTATTTTCTATTTTATATGCCATCTTGTGAATTAATTAATCCTGAATGATTAAAAAGGGCGCAAAGGTAGTAAAAATTTTGGTAATATGTGCAATATTTATAATATATTTTCTAATTGATTTTATTTTGTATGATTAAATGTTAATATTTTACCGTCGCTCTGTTGTATTTCAATATATGCAACGCCTCCTACTCTACCTTTCCAATCACCTTCTATAATCCAAACTCCATTTTTCAAATTTACTTGAAAAGGTTTTTCCGAATCAAGCATTTTATTATCAAAAAAACTATAAAAAAGAGTTTGTGCTATTTTATAGGCTATTTCTGCATTAGGTATTATCCCTTCACGCGGCATATTAAGACCTGTATATCTGCCTTCAATAGTATCCAAGTTCTTATTTACAACATAATCAACATTTTCTGTAACTTCCTGATTATTACTATTTACGCTTGTGTTTGTATTTGTATTTTCTGTTCTGTTACTACAATTTACAGAAAAAACGCTAAAAAATATTACGATAATAATTATTTCTTTTTTCATTTTTAATTCTTTTTATTAAAATGTTAATACATTTATATTTTACTTTATTTCCGCATTACAAATGCTTATACTTACCCGCCACTGAATTGCAAATTTGGCGGGAAATTATTTTTGTTGTAAAAAATCCAAAATATGAATATGCCGTATGCCCTGATAGTCCGTCCCTGCCAATTCGTCCATTGTTACAACCATTTTAGGAAAATTGTCTTTAATATTCAGTAGATTACCAAATTCTCTGTCAATTGTTTTATCTAATTGCAGTTTATACGCTACTTGAATGTAACATCTTTCACTTCCTCGTTCGGCAATAAAATCAATTTCCTTGTCACGCATTTGTCCAACGAAAAC
>WRGS01000166.1 GCA_009787075.1 Paludibacter sp. | reverse complement strand
TTCGTCCGCCAATGGTTTTATATTTAAGCGAATCGTTAATTTTCACGCTGTCGGCATTATAAAACTCGCCGTGCCTGTATCTATCCATCAATTCGTGGTCGTAGTCAGAACTTTTTCCTCGCGTGTATGATTTTTGAATACATCGTCCTGAGGGCGTATAATAACGCGCTACGGTCATTCTAAATGCCGATTTATCGGAAAGTTCAAATTGTTGCTGAACAAGCCCTTTGCCAAACGAGCGGCGACCGATAATCAGCGCGCGGTCGTTGTCCTGCATTGCACCTGCAAAAATTTCGCTCGCCGAAGCCGAAAAATCATCAATCAGCACAGCCAACGGAAAGTCAATACAAGTTCCTTTGCCGTCTGACCGCGCTTCAAAATACGGATAAGAACGTCCTTTGGCATAAACAATCATTTGTCCGCGCGGTAAAAATTCGTTTGCCATATCAATTGCCGCTTCCATAAATCCGCCTGTGTTTTCGCGCAAATCGATTATAAATTTATTTGCGCCCTGATTGTAAAGCGTTGCCAAAGCATTCAGAAACTCGGAATATGTCCGCGCACCAAATTTATCAACGCGGATAAAGCCAATTTCGGGCGCAATAATATAACTTGCAACAATTGAATTAACAGGAATATCGCCGCGGGTAACCGAAAAGTTTAATTTTTCGCGCGTGCCGTTGCGGCGGACAGTGAGTTTTACCTGTGTGCCTTTTTTGCCGCGTAAATTTTTTACAACTCGCTCATTATTTATTGTTTTACCTGTAAAATTTGAATTATTAACGGCAATAATTCTGTCGCCTGCCATAAGCCCGACTTTTTCTGAAGGTCCGCCGCTGAAAACAGACACAATCATCACCGTATCCTGCTGAATATTAAACTCAATTCCAACTCCGCTGAAAGTTCCTTCGAGGTCGCTATTGACATCGGCAAGATTTTTGGCGGGGATATAAACGGAGTGGGGGTCGAGCGAGGAAGCGAGGTCAACGACAAGCCCTTCGGCGAGAGTGCGCATATCAATAGTATCAACATAACTTTTGTTGATAAGTCCGAGCATTTCGCCGATTTTATTATTCTCAATACGCAAAATACGCGGCAGCGAAACCGCACCGCTGCTGTTTGAACTTCTGAATGCAAGCAGATTGCCAACGATAAGCCCGAACATTACAGAAATGAAAATTACCATTACCCAAAGCCATGTTTTTTTATTCATATAATATAAATTGAATTTTTTTGCGGCAAAATTACTGAAAATTTTATTCAAAAATGCTAAAATTCACATTGCCATATTTTCTGTGACTTTTAAAATGTGAATGTGCAGAGAAATCGTAATGTGCAGAATGTTCCAAAATAAAAATTCCTTCAGGATTTAAAATATTCGTATTTAACACACTGTCAGGAATTTGTGCAAAGTCGTTGTGGTCGTATGGTGGGTCGGCAAAAATCAAATCAAAAGACATTTTACAGGTTTTTAGAAATTGAAAAACATTTGTATTTAAAAGTGTTAAATTATTAATATCTAATGTTTTAATTGTTTGTAAAATAAAATTTGTCTGCGTTTTGGAATTTTCTACGGCAACAACTTTTTTGCTGCCGCGCGAAATAAATTCAAGTGAAATGCTGCCTGTTCCCGCAAACAAATCAAGCACTGTAATTTCCTCAAAATCAATAAAATTATTGAGAAAGTTAAACAGTCCTTCTTTTGCAAAATCGGTTGTAGGGCGGGCGGTTATGTTTGCAGGCACTTGCAGACGACGACCTTTAAATTTTCCTGAAATAATGCGCATATTTTTTTTATAAATAAAGAAGAATTTATTGTGCAAAAATACGGAATTTATTTGGTTTTTACGGCGATGCTTATATTTTCAAAAAAAATACGCTATTTTTGTACAGTTCATTTTTTGACGTACAAAGAAAATTAGATCGTCTTTGCAAATTACAAATGCGCAAAGATAAAGTATAAACATTTTAAATGTTAAAAAATAAAGTAAAATGTAATATAAATATAATGTTTCAATTTTCTCTTTCCGATTTCTATATTTTTAAATATAAATTTTTGAAAATTGTATATAAATAAATTTTATTTTGTAATTAAATTTTAAAAAATTACTTATAAAATCGTGTTTATTCTTCATAAAAAATTTAAATTGAAATTTGCATATTTTGTTTTTAAATTTTAAAATAAATTTATCGCTTTTAATTTTTTTATACCAAAATTTATTATTAAAATTGCATTCTGAAATTTTAATAATAATAATAACCTAAAATATTGAATATTAATAAGTTAAATTTTTCAATACTATGAATCTTAACAAATTGATGCTTCAAATTGAAGCCAAACATCCGGGCGAAAAAGAATATTTACAGGCAGTCCGTGAAGTGCTTACTACCATCGAAGATGTGTATAACGAACATCCTGAATTTGAAAAGGCGAAAATTGCAGAACGCCTTGTTGAGCCCGACCGCATTTTTACTTTTAAAGTGGTTTGGGTTGACGACCGCGGTCAAACGCAAACAAATCTTGGTTACAGAATTCAGTTTAACAACGCAATCGGACCATACAAAGGTGGTTTGCGTTTTCACCCGTCTGTAAATCAGTCGATTCTGAAATTTCTTGGCTTTGAACAGATTTTCAAAAACTCACTGACGACTTTGCCAATGGGCGGAGCAAAAGGCGGTTCAGATTTTGACCCGAAAGGCAAATCCGATGCCGAAGTAATGCGTTTCTGTCAGGCGTTTATGATGGAATTGTGGCGTTATATCGGACCTGATACCGATATTCCCGCAGGCGATATTGGCGTTGGCGGACGCGAACTTGGCTATATGTACGGAATGTATCGCAAACTTGCACGCGAAAATACGGGCGTTCTTACGGGTAAAAATCTCGAATTCGGCGGCTCGCTCATTCGCCCTGAAGCAACGGGATTTGGCGGATTGTATTTTGTAAAACAAATGCTTGAAACCGCAGGAATGGACATCAAAGGTAAAACAATCGCGCTTTCGGGCTTTGGCAATGTTGCATGGGGCGCGGCTATAAAAGCAAACGAAATGGGCGCAAAAGTTGTAACAATTTCGGGACCTGACGGTTACATTTATGACGAAAACGGAATTACAGGAGAAAAAATTGACTATATGCTCGAACTTCGCGCAACCTGTAATGACATTGTATCGCCTTATGCCGAAAAATTTGGCGCAAAATTCGTTGCGGGAAAACGTCCTTGGGAGGTAAAAGTTGATATTGCTTTACCTTGCGCTACTCAAAACGAACTTAACGAAGAAGATGCCAAACAACTGATAGCCAACAAAGTAATATGCGTTGCCGAGATTTCTAATATGGGTTGCACACCAGAGGCGATAGAACAGTTTTTACATCATAAAATTATGTATGGACCGGGCAAAGCCGTTAATGCAGGCGGCGTGGCAACTTCGGGCTTGGAAATGACGCAAAACGCAATGCACATTTCGTGGACTGCCGAAGAAGTTGATGAAAAATTACATCAAATTATGCACGCCATTCACGCTGCGTGCGTAAAATACGGTAAGCAACCCGACGGATACATTAATTATATGAAGGGCGCAAACGTTGCAGGCTTCCTAAAAGTAGCAAAAGCGATGTTGGCGCAGGGTGCAATTTGATTGCTAACAGAAAATGAAATTAACCGTAATATGTTTGAAAAAACTGTTACGGTTTTTTTTATGTTCTGAAAATTTTCCGTAATTTTGCCTTTTTGAATAAAATGCTTAGAAACTGTTTAATTTTTTAATATTTTATTTCTGGATTGCTTCGGGTTTGCCCTCGCAATGACGCAACGCTTATGTGTATTACGTCATTGCGACTGCGAGGAACGAAGCAGGAAGCAATCCAGAAGAAAAGCAAGAAAAGCGATAAAAACAATACATAAGAAATAATCTCTAAAATTTTTAAACAGACTCTAATAATCACAAAAAAATAAACCAAGAGCAAATCAATTAGAGATTGAATTGGAATATGCTTGAAAACATAATACCTGATTTAAAATTTCTTGCGGGCGTTGGTACAAAACGCGCTGATATTCTTTACAAAGAACTCGAAATCGTTACCGCTGACGATTTAATTCGCTATTATCCTTATCGTTACGTTGATAGAAGCAGGTTTTATTATATTCACGAAATTGGCAGCGATGTTCCTTTTATTCAAATTAAAGGGCAAATTTTGCGTTTTGAACGTCAGGGCGAGGGGCGCAAACAACGCCTTACAGCGCAATTTTCTGATGGAAAATCGACTATTGAACTTGTGTGGTTTCAGGGAATAAAATTTGCGCTCGAAAAACTCAAAACCCATACCGATTATGTAGTTTTTGGTCGCCCAACTCTGTTCAACGGTCGCTACAATATTGCGCACCCCGATATTGAACGCCCCGAAGACCTTCCGCCGCCAGAACAAATGGGCTTGCAGCCGTATTATAACACAACCGAAAAAATGAAACATAATTTTCTAAATTCCAAAGCGATACAGAAAATTATGACGAATCTGCTCGCGCAACTCAAAGATGTGCAAATTGCCGAAACATTGACTTCGGATATTATTAAAAAATATGCTTTGATGCCGTTAAAAGATGCGCTTTTCAATATTCATTTTCCGCAAAACGCCGATAAACTCAAACATGCGCGGCAAAGATTGAAATTTGAAGAACTTTTTTATGTTCAACTGCATATTTTACATCAGACAAAATTGCGCGAACAAAGTGTTAATGGTTTTATTTTCAACAAAATAGGCAATTTTTTTAACGATTATTATAAAAAATATTTACCTTTTGAATTAACTTCAGCACAAAAGCGCGTTTTAAAGGAAATTCGTACCGATGTCCGAAGCGGCAAACAAATGAATCGGCTTTTGCAGGGCGATGTAGGTAGCGGAAAAACCATTGTTGCGCTTTTTGCAATGTTTATGGCTTTGGATAACGATTTTCAGGCGGCAATTATGGCGCCTACCGAAATCCTTGCTCAGCAGCATTACGAAACAATTTCCGAACTTTTGGAACGAATGCATGTTAATATCGCGCTTTTGACAGGCTCTACAAAACCCAAAGAACGCGAAAAACTTCACAACGCTTTGATTTCAGGCGAATTACATATTCTTATCGGTACGCACGCCTTGATTGAAGATACTGTTAAATTTCATAATCTGGGGCTGGTGGTTATCGATGAACAGCACCGTTTCGGCGTGGCGCAACGGGCGCGGCTATGGCAAAAAAATACGCAACCTCCACATATTCTTGTAATGACTGCAACGCCAATTCCGCGCACATTGGCGATGACTTTGTATGGCGATTTGAGCATTTCGGTTATTGACGAACTGCCGCCGGGGCGTAAGCCAATCCAAACATATCATTATTTTATGAATAAACGTCCCACGTTGAATCAATTTTTGGCAAAGCAAATTGCGGCGGGGCGGCAGATTTATATTGTTTATCCAATAATAAAGGAATCGGAAAAACTTGATTTGCAAAATCTTGAGCATGGTTATGAGTATATTTGCGAAGTTTTTCCAAATCTTAAAATCGGCAAAGTTCACGGACAAATGAAATCGCAGGAAAAAGAGCGCGAAATGCAGAAATTTGTATCTGGCGAAACGAATATTCTTGTTGCAACGACTGTTATTGAAGTTGGCGTGAATGTTCCAAACGCATCGGTAATGATTATTGAAAATGCTGAACGGTTTGGACTTTCGCAGTTGCATCAGTTGCGCGGGCGCGTTGGACGCGGAGCGGAGCAATCGTTCTGTATTCTTTTGACCGATTATAAAATTGGCGCAGACACGCGAAAACGGCTCGAAATTATGACCGAAACTAATGACGGTTTCCGTATTGCCGAAGCCGACCTTCAACTGCGCGGACCTGGCGATATGGACGGAACACAGCAAAGCGGAATGCCTTTTGATTTGAAAATTGCCAACCTCGCACAAGACGGACGAATGCTCGAAATCGCTCGTTCGGTTGCTCAACAAATTCTCGAAACCGACCCAAAATTATTATCTGAAAAAAACTTAATTTTAAAAAATCAATTAAAAAAAATGAAAAAAGAACCTGTGAATTGGGGTTTAATAAGTTAAAAATATCTAAAAAGATTGTTAAAAAGCAGTTTTATTATTAGTTTTGCAAATATTTTTATTTTAACAAAATAATTTTTATAGAAAATGCAAAATCTAATTTTTAAAAATATATTTTCAATTCCAATAATAACAGGTTTTTTCCTTATTTCTGCAATAAATTTATCTGCTCAAAGCAATTTAATAAATAGAATTGAGCAGCAAAAGAAAGATTCTGTTGCTCGCAATCAACTTGAAAAATCGGTGGAACGTTATCAAGACCGTGATAATAAGAAAGATACGCTTGATGAAGATTTTGACGATGACTTGATGGAAAGCCATCCTGCCGATGACCTTTACAACAGTATCTGGACGCGCGAGCGGCTTAATCCTTATCAAACACCGCCTTCTGCCTTGCCCGATTCTATTTATATCGACTGCTCGGAATTTGCTTTTCCTTTGAGCGAAACTTCCATAAATTCGCGTTTCGGACCGCGCTGGCATAGAATGCATTACGGAACAGATTTAAAACTTCAAGTGGGCGATTCGGTAAGAGCGGTTTTTTCGGGGAAAGTACGCATTGTAGATTATGAGCCGCATGGCTACGGAAATTATATTGTCATCAGGCACAATAATGGACTTGAAAGCGTTTATGGTCATCTTTCGCGGGTTTTAGTAACAGAAAATCAGGAAATTAAGGCGGGTGAATTGATTGCTTACGGCGGCAGCACAGGGCGTTCCACAGGTCCGCATTTGCATCTCGAATTTCGCTATATGGGCAATGCCTTTGATACCGAACATCTTGTAAATTATGCTAACAGACTTATTCTCGATGATATTTTGCTTATTACAAAAGATAAAATGTTTCGTTATCAGGTTCAGGCGAAAAATATTGGCAGCCAGCCGCGTTCAAAATACTACACTGTTCGGCGCGGCGATACTATTTCAAAAATTGCCGCCCGAAATGGCGTAAGTGTCCGTACGATAACCAAATTAAACAAAATTTCCGCAACGGCAAAACTCAAAACAGGGCAACGTTTGAAAATTAGATAATTGTATATCAAGCGTTGATAATTGGAAACTAAAATTAATGAATAATAATCAAGGAATAAAAGCCGTTTTTTTTGATATGGACGGTGTTTTGTATGATTCAATGCCTGCTCACAGTGCGGCGTGGGTGCGTGCAATGACACAATTCGGGCTTAATTTTACAATTAACGATTGCTACCTGAACGAAGGGCGCACAGGCGACGACACTATCAATCAATTTGTACGGCAGCAATTTGGGCGCGAGGCAACACGCGCAGAAATGGACGAAATTTACGCGCTCAAAACAGAATTTTTCAATCAATCGGGCGGTGCGCAGCAGATGCCTTTTGCCAACGATTTGCTGCAAAAAATCAAAGATGAAGGACGGCAAATTGTGCTTGTAACAGGTTCGGGGCAGGCATCGCTGCTTGAAAACTTAAACAAGGATTTCCCTGCAATTTTCAACAAAGACAACACCGTTACCGCTTTTGATGTCAAATTGGGCAAACCCAATCCCGAGCCGTATCTTTTGGCTTTGAAAAAATCGGGAAGGCAACCGCACGAGGCGATAGTTGTGGAAAATGCGCCGCTTGGAATTTTGGCGGCAAAAGCGGCAGGCTTGTCGGTTATTGCTGTTAATACAGGCACGCTCGACGACAAAATTCTGTACGACTGCGGCGCAAAAACAGTTCTTGCATCAATGCAAGAACTGTTTGAGAAATGGGAAGATTTGTAAAAAAGCAAAAACAGTTGTATTTTTGTGAAAAGTTTTGTGGGTTGGCAGATTTATTAATAATCAATGAAATATACTAAATACAACGAGCAGTTTTATAAATTCGATGGCCTATGTCCTCATATAATTTTACAGAAAATTGTAGTATTTTTGTACACATCGCCAAATATGGAATGTTTTTTTGAATAATTAGGCGATTGTAAAAAAATCAGACTAATTTTTTACAATCCTAATTTTT
>WRGS01000165.1 GCA_009787075.1 Paludibacter sp. | reverse complement strand
ATTGAAGAAATCGCAAACCAGTGAGTAGGTTTCGATTAATTTAAGTTGCATTTCGTTTGACATAATAGTATTTTTTGATTTTTAGACCTCTAAATTACTAAAAATCAACGATATATGCAACTTTTTTTTTAAGATTTTTAACCATAAAATTAAATAAAAAAACGGGCTTTTTCAACCCGTGATTCGCATAAATTTTCATATCAGCATACTTTTTAAAAACACACACCAAACTCTAAAACTGAAAATCATACCATTAAATTTTTTTTGTATCTTTGCAAAAAAATAAATTTTTGATTTTTTTATAATAAAATTTATGGATATTTCGGTAGTTATTTCTTTATATAATGAAAAAGAATCGCTTGAGAAACTTTATTTGTGGATTGAGCGTGTGATGAAAGCAAATGGCTTTTCGTATGAAGTGATTTTTGTAGATGACGGCAGCACAGACGGCTCGTGGCAAATAATTGAAAAATTGAAATCGGCGAATGCAGATGTTGTGCGCGGAATTAAATTTCGCAATAATTATGGAAAATCGCCTGCGTTGTATTGCGGTTTTCAGGCAGCCAAAGGCGAAGTTGTTATTACCCTTGATGCCGATTTGCAGGATAGCCCCGACGAAATTCCCGAACTTTACCGTATGATTACCGAAGACGGTTACGACCTCGTTTCAGGCTGGAAACGCAAACGTTATGATGCAAAATTGACTAAAAACTTGCCATCGCGCCTGTATAACGCCACAGCACGCCAAGTTACAGGCTTAAAACTGCACGATATGAACAGCGGAATTAAGGCGTACCGCAATGAAGTTGTGAAAAATATTGAGGTTTATGGTGAAATGCACCGTTACATTCCTTATCTTGCCAAAAATGCAGGTTTTACAAAAATTGGCGAAAAGGTTGTTGAACATCGCAAGCGTGAGTTTGGGCAAACAAAATTCGGACTCAACCGCTTTGTAAATGGTTATTTAGACCTGATTACGCTTTGGTTTTTGAATAAATTCGGCAAAAAACCGATGCATTTTTTTGGGCTTTGGGGCAGTTTGATGTTTTTGCTGGGCTTTATTGCGCTTGTTGTGCTTATTGTTTGGAAGTTGATAGAACTTAATCGCGGAAATTACGGTTCGCTTATTGCCGAAAATCCGTATTTTTACCTTGCAATGTTTGGAATGATTATCGGCTCAATGTTTTTCCTCGCGGGCTTTTTGGGTGAAATGATTTCGCGCAACTCGCCCGAAAGGAATAATTATTTAATAGAAAAGGAATTATAACATTTTTAAAGCAAGTTTGATAACTTGTTCCACAGCGGCGTTCGGCGTTTGTTGCATAACTTTTTCTACCGCTTTTTGCGATGCCGCCGCTGAAAATCCAAGCATTGTCAGAGCGGAAACCGCCTCGTTCTTCGTAGCATTTACTTGCCCGACAAACTGCTGATTTTCAACTTCAACGCCCGAAAGTTTAACAATTTTATCTCTCAAATCAACGATAATCCGCTGCGCTGTTTTCGCGCCGATACCTTTTATCGAATTAAGCGCCGAAACATTGCCTGCGGCAATCATTTGCTGAATTTCGTCAGCCGAATAAGAAGACAAAATCATTCTCGCGGTATTTGCTCCAATACCCGAAACCGAAATCAACAACAGAAACAATTGACGCTCTTTCTGCGTTTTAAATCCGAAAAGTACGTGCGCATCTTCGCGAATTGCCTCATATATAAACAGTTTATCTGCTTTCGCATCTGATAAAGCCGTATAAGTAGGCAACGAAATTTGCACTGCGTAACCTATTCCGCCTGTTTCCAACACCGCGTAAGTCGGCGTAAGTTCCGTAATTTCTCCTTTAATGTAATCAATCATTTTATTAAAATATTTTAGAAAAAATATAATAAATATTAGAAACTGTTTAAATTTTTGTTTTGCATAATTTTTAAGAAATTCCCATTCGCCACATTACAAATACAGCGTGTGAGAAGTTTTTTCCTTTTTTTAATTCATTTACAAATCTTGGAATTATTCTTTTTAATGAATTTTTACATTTTTTTTCTTTAATATTTTAACAATCTCTTATATTCGCCTTTTTTCTGCAAAATCTCTACTGCTTTTTGCAAGGAATCGTTTGTGCTGTCCATTATTTGATAAAATTCATTTGTTGTCCATAAATCGCCTGCTATCAGGGCTTTAAGTTGTGTTTTCAAAAGCGGCAACGATTGTTCGTATTCCTTTTGGTTAAATTCAATTTTCAATTCATTTGCGCGGGCAAGCATTGATTCGAGCATACTTTGCGGAACTTCAAAATTATTTTTAAACGACTGAAAATCAGGATACAACTCTTTGAGATACTCGCGGTTTTCTTGCAAATAAGTTATATAAGCGCGATTTACAATTCCCCGACCTGCAAGCGAGCGGTAATACGGCGTGTAAGCAATTGTGTCGAGCGGAACAAAAACATCAGGCATAATTCCACCGCCGCCATAAACGGTACGTTTATTTACAAGAGTTGTAAATTTCAAAGAATCAGCAAAATGAATGCTGTCTGCGTGTTGCATTTCTCCATGTTCAAATCGGGCGAGCAAATCTTTTTCATAATTAACGCTGCCTTTATACGGTTTCTGAATGCAACGCCCCACAGGCGTATAATATCGCGCAACTGTAAGACGAATCATTGAAGCATCAACCAACGATAATTCTCTCTGTACAAGTCCTTTACCAAAAGTCCGCCGTCCTACAATCAGCCCTCTGTCCCAATCCTGCACCGCACCCGAAACAATTTCGCTTGCCGAAGCCGAAAATTCATCAACTAAAATCACAAGTTCGTTTTTCTCAAAATTACCTTTTTCTGTAGCAAAAGCATCGCGGCGCGGCTGGCGTAGCCCTTCGGTATAAACAACAAGACGTTTATTTCCAAGAAATTGGTCGGCAAGTTCAATAGCCGCGTCCAAATAACCGCCGCCATTTCCCTGCAAACTCAAAATAAGCGAAGTCATTCCCTGCTTTTTAAGCGTATCAACAGCCGCTTTGTATTCCGAAATCGTTTTTGAGCCAAAACTGTTTATTTTAATGTAACCAATTTCGGGAGTAACCATATATTTTGCATCAACGCTATAAAGAGGAATTTTATCGCGCGTGATATTAAAAGTCAATAAATCCCGCTCGCCTGCACGTTTCACTTTTACCATAACTTCCGTTCCACGCGGTCCGCGCAGCAGTTTCATAATATCGGTACTTTGCTTTTTCACGCCTGCAATCAATTCATTTTCAACGTAGATAATGCGGTCGTCGGGCGATATTCCTACTTTTGCTGCCGGACAGCCTGCAATAGTTTGCACCACAAGCAGCGTGTCTTCAAACATCTGAAATTGAATTCCAATACCGTCGAAACTGCCTTCGAGCGGCTCATGAACGCGTTCAATTTCTTTTTTAGGAACATATACAGAATGCGGGTCAAGGTCTTTTAATATTGCAACTATCGCTGTTTCAACGAGTTGCTTGCCGTTAATCGTATCAACATAATACCTTGAAACCGCATCCATTAAATTTGAAATCTTTATCTCGTCGTTTATTGTAAATCCCTTATTGTTAATTTGTGAAAAAATTGATGCACTGCCGACAAACAGGCAGGCAAAGAAGCAGAAAAATACTTTTTTCATTTAATATTAATTTAAAATTTATGTTTAGAATCGGGCGCAAAATTATCGTTTTTTTATCAAACGGCAAAAATTCAAATAAAAAATTCGGAATTAATTGTTTAACATATTGGCGAATTTGTGTGTTCGCTATTATAATAGTCGTTTCCCTTTTATGCAACAATGTGGTTATTGGATGGAAAAAACTGATATTCTTTGTAGTGTGTGCAGGGATATTGAAGAAAATGATTATCATGAAATTGTGTTAAATGAAGCACGAAATTTAAGAGGGTTGTGTTTAATTAATTTTAAATAATAAAAGGAATTTTATTTGTATCTGACTCCTTGCAAGATTTTTTTTAATTTTGTAATAATGAAAACAATATTGCCATTTTCAAAATGAAATTTTTTGAAAACAACTTTCGTGTTTTTTAACAAATTGATAATCAGCATATTTGATATAATAAGTTTTATTTTCTTTAAGAAAAAGACGATAAAATCATATTTTTTGTGTATTTTTATTTAATTTTGCAGTCGAAATTTAAACAGATTTTTTATATTTATTTTATGTCTTTATTAAGATTTAAGGTTGTAGAAGATGCTTTCAAAAAGAAGGCAGTGGCGGTTGAAGCGCCGGCAAAAGCGGTTTCGGATTATTTTGGAAAATACGTTTTTAACCGCGAAAAGATGGCAAAATATTTGTCGGTAGAAACAATGAAAATTATTCTCAATGCCATTGACAAAGGCGAAGTTCTTGACCGCGACATTGCCGACCACGTTGCCGCTGGAATGAAAATGTGGGCAATGGAAATGGGAGTAACGCACTATACGCATTGGTTTCACCCGCTTACAGACGGAACAGCAGAAAAGCACGATGCCTTTATTGAATACGAAAACGGCTCTAACGGACGTGTGATTGAGGAATTTACAGGAAAATTGCTTGCCCAGCAAGAACCTGACGCTTCAAGTTTTCCTTCTGGTGGCATTCGTAATACTTTTGAAGCGCGCGGATATACCGCTTGGGATCCTTCTTCTCCTGCATTTATTGTAGATGATACGCTTTGCATTCCTACAGTTTTTATTTCTTACACAGGCGAGGCTCTGGATTATAAAACGCCTCTTTTGAAGTCGCTTTCAGCGGTTGACAAGGCAGCAACTGCTGTTGCGCAGATTTTTGACAGTAAAGTAAAAAAAGTTATTTCCTATTTGGGTTGGGAACAGGAATTTTTTCTTGTTGACGACGGACTTTATGCCGCCCGTCCTGACCTTGTACTGACAGGACGCACGCTTATTGGACACGAAAGCGCGAAAAATCAGCAGTTGGAAGACCATTATTTTGGCGCAATCCCCACTCGCGTACATTCGTTTATGAAAGACCTTGAATATGAGGCATATAAATATGGTATTCCTGTAAAAACACGGCACAATGAAGTTGCGCCTAACCAGTTTGAATTTGCGCCGATTTATGGCGAAACAAACCTTGCCAACGACCAAAATTTGCTTTTGATGGCGATAATGAAACGCGTTGCACGCAGGCACAGTTTCCGCGTTCTGCTGCACGAAAAACCCTTTGCGGGCATCAACGGAAGCGGAAAACACAATAACTGGTCGCTGGGAACAGACACAGGAGTCGGGCTGCTCACACCGGGAAAAACGCCTGAAGAAAACCTGCAATTTATTACTTTTTTGGTAAATACTTTGGTTGCCGTTTATAAAAATAATGCTTTGCTCAAAGCGTCAATTATGAGCGCAAACAATGCACACCGCTTGGGCTCAAACGAAGCGCCGCCCGCAATTATTTCAGTATTTTTGGGTTCGCAAATTTCGGCTGTTTTGGATAAATTGGAAAAATCAACTTCCGAAGAAGCGATAGTTGTCGATGCCAAAAAGAAAATGAAACTCGGCATTACACATATCCCTGAGGTTCTTTTGGACAATACCGACCGCAACCGCACTTCACCTTTTGCTTTTACAGGAAACAGATTTGAATTTCGCGCCGTTGGCTCTTCGGCAAACAGCGCATCTGCAATGACCGCCCTAAACACTGCTGTAGCATATCAATTAGCAGAGTTCAAACAGGAATATGATGCAAAAATCACTTCTGGCGTATCGAAAGAAAAAGCAATTTTTGATTTATTAAAAAAATATATTAAAGAATCAAAACCGATTTGTTTTGATGGAAACGGTTATTCTGATGAATGGAAAACAGAGGCAGAAAAGCGCGGATTGGATTGCGAAAACAGCGTTCCGCGTATTTTTGAAGCATATACATCGCCCGAAAGCATAAAACTATTTCGGACAATGGGCGTACTCAACGAAAAAGAACTTCACGCACGCAACGAGGTAAAATGGGAAACCTATACTAAAAAAGTTCAAATTGAAGCGCGTGTTTTGTCCGACCTTGCCCTTAATCATATCGTTCCTGTGGCATCGAAATATCAATCTTTGCTTTTGGATAATATTACAAAGGTAAAAGCAGTTTTTCCAGAAGATAAAGCAAATAAAATCAATGCAATAGATATGCAACTCGTTGAAGATATTGCCGAGCGAATCAGTATAATTCAAACCAAGGTTGCGCAAATGATTCAGAAACAGAAAAATGCGAATATTATTGAAAATGAACAGGAAAAAGCAAATTCTTATCACGATAATGTAGAGCCGTTTTTTGAAAAAATTCGTTTTCAGGTTGATAAACTTGAAGAAGTAGTTGATAACGAAATGTGGACTTTGCCAAAATACAGAGAATTACTGTTTATAAGATAATTTTATTCTGTTGTTTATAAATAAAAATATTTTTGTATTTTTGCAAAAAAATAATCTTAAATCACTAAATATATTTATGCAGAAGAAGGGAAATAAATATGGAACTCACCGTGTAATTGAGCCAAAAGGCGTTTTGCCGCAGCCGGCTAACAAGCTCAACAACGACATGTCGGAAATTTACGACAATGAAATTCTTATTGACGTAAAAACTTTGAATATCGACAGTGCGTCATTTACCGATATTTCGGCTCGTGCAGGCGGTGATGAAGAAAAAATTAAAGAGATTATGTTCTCTTTGGTTGAAGAACAGGGAAAACACCGCAACAAATGGACAGGTTCGGGCGGAATGTTGCTCGGAGTGGTAGAAAAAATCGGCGATGCGCTCAAAGGAAAAATCAACCTCAAAGAAGGCGACAAAATCGCAACGCTCGTTTCGCTGAGTCTAACGCCATTGAGAATTGACAAAATCAAAGAAATCCGCAAGGATGTTGACCAGGTTGATATTGATGGAAAAGCGATTTTGTTTGAAAGCGGCATTTATGCAAAAATTCCTGCCGATATGCCTGAAAAATTGGCTTTGTCGGCTCTTGATGTGGCAGGCGCACCTGCACAAACTGCAAAACTCGTAAAACCCGGCGATACTGTTCTTATTATCGGCGCTGGTGGAAAATCGGGTATGCTTTGCTGCTACGAAGCAAAAAAACGCGCAGGAGTTACAGGTAAAGTTATCGGACTTTGCCACAGCCAAAAATCAACAGAAAGATTGCAAAAATTAGGTTTTTGTGATTATGTATTTTCTGCTGACGCAACGCAACCTGTACCTATCTTGGAAAAAATAGAAGAAATAACAAAAGGCGAAATGTGCGATATTACGATTAACAATGTAAATATCCCCGACACCGAAATGACCTCAATCCTGTGCACAAAAGATACGGGAATTGTCTATTTCTTCTCAATGGCAACAAGTTTCACAAAAGCGGCTCTCGGTGCAGAGGGCGTTGGCTCTGATGTAACAATGCTTGTGGGCAACGGCTACACCAAAGGACACGCCGAAATAACGCTGCAAGAACTGCGCGAAAGCCCTGAATTAAGAAAGATTTTTGAAGAATTATATGCTTAAAAAATAGGCTATCTCAAAAACGAGGTAGCCTGTTTTTTTATTGAATTATTTTACAATCTCAATTTCATTCCTGCAAATATCGTATCGGGTTTGAGCGACATTACGGCGTTCATTTCGCCCGACATACAAAATCCGCAGCGTTCGCAAATATACGCAGGAACACCGCAATCGACTGTTTTTCTGCCGTCAATATGCACAAAATTTGAAATCCAACAGTATTTTTTGAACCGCAAATCTTTCATATTTTTCAATCCCGAAACGGAATTCATAATCGGATAAGACTTTCTTTTATAGGCAATTACCTTGTCGATAATTTCAATTCGTTTATTCCAATCAAGCATCAAATATTCCGTACCTTCGTAGGGCGTGTGAAAATTTATGGAAATTTTTTCAATATTCGGATTATTTTTTGCAAATTCAATGGTTTCATCTACACTGCTGTAATTCAAAGAATTAACCACCATATTGACACTCAAATGCG
>WRGS01000164.1 GCA_009787075.1 Paludibacter sp. | reverse complement strand
TCCGTTTTCTTCACACAAAAGCACGTCCCAGTTTTTGCCCTCAACGCACACGGCATCAAGCCACCACGCCTGCATAAAAAGCGGGATTTGAGGCTGTGTAGCGCAAAATTGTGAATATTTTTCTTTGTTATTCAATTTGCTAATAATATATTTGTGCAAAGTTAATTTTTTATTTTCATTTCAACAAATTAATAGGCTTATAAATTGCCGTTTGCAAATGAAAGAAACATTGTTAAAAGTCCTAAACAAATAAAAATTAAACAAAAAACAAAATTTTTGCGCGTACTTGAACGGAAAATTTCGGGCAGCAAACCAACCGTTGCAATGTACAAAAATCCGCCTGCGGCAATGGGAAGTATATATGTTGAAAAATTTTGCATTACCTTGCCAATCCAAAGTGTGAGCAATGCGCCAAAAATTGCAGTACAAGCTGATAAAAAATTGTAAATCAATGCTTTGCTGCGGCTGAAACCTGCTTTTACCAAAATTCCGAAGTCGCCAAATTCCTGCGGAATTTCGTGCAGCAGAATTGCAAAAGTAACCGCCATACCTGCCTGAAATGATGTCATAAATGCGATTGCAATTAACACGCCGTCTGTAAAATTATGTACAGCATCGGAATACAAACACAAATAACCGTAAGTACTGACATTTTGATTTTCAGCAGAATGAACACGATTTTGTAAAAATCGGTCTATAAGCAGAAAAAACAGAAAACCGCCTACAAGCAAACACGAAGCAAGAGTTAAATTGCTGACATTGTGATATGTTTCGGGAATTAAATGAAAAAAAATATTACCCAACAACGCTCCTGCCGCAAAACAAATCAGCCACAACAGCAATCGGCTGAAAGTTCGCCCTTTAATTGATAGCAGAAAAACGCCCACAAACGACACCAAACTCACCAAAAGCGTGCTGACTAATGTTGCAACCCAAATCATTTATTCATAATTTTTAATTGAATTGCCAATTCATCTAATTGCTCCTTGTCAATTGCGCTCGGAGCGTCGAGCATTACATCGCGTCCGGAATTATTTTTTGGAAAAGCAATACAATCACGAATACTGTCGAGCCCTGCAAAAAGCGAAACAAGGCGGTCGAATCCGAATGCGATACCTCCGTGAGGCGGCGCACCATAACGAAATGCATTCATCAAAAAGCCAAACTGCGCTTCTGCCTTTTCTGGCGTAAATCCGAGTAACTCAAACATTTTATTTTGCAATTTGCTGTCGTGAATACGAATTGAGCCGCCGCCGAGTTCCACGCCATTTACTACCATATCATAAGCGTTGGCACGTACTTGCCCAACATTGTTGTCAAGTAAATGAATATCTTCAGGTTTTGGCGAGGTAAATGGGTGATGCATAGCATAATAACGCTGCGTTTCTTCGTCCCACTCAAATAGCGGAAAATCAACAACCCAAAGCGGCGCAAAAATGTTTTTATTTCTCAAACCCAAACGATTACCCATTTCGAGCCGTAATTCGCACAAGGCTTTTTGCGTTTGAGTTTTTTCGCCTGCTAAAATCAAAATCAAATCGCCTTTTTCAGCATTAAAAAGCGTAGAAATGTGCTGTAAATCTTCCTGCGAATAAAATTTACCAATCGAAGATTTAAAACTTCCGTCATTTTCGCAACAAATATAAACAAGCCCTTTCGCGCCTGTTTGCGGACGTTTTACAAATTCTGTGAGTTCGTCAATTTGCTTGCGAGTGTAAGTTGCTGCACCTTTTGCGCAAATTCCGCCAACATAAGGCGCACTGTCGAAAACCACAAAATCGCGCCCCGAAACTGCCTCTTTCAGTTCCACAAAGCGCATATTAAAACGAATATCGGGCTTGTCCGAGCCGTAAAATTTCATTGCATCAGCCCAAGTCATTCGCTCAAACGGCTCTGTAAAATCAATATTTTTAACAAATTGAAATAAATGTTTTATCAATCCTTCAAAAGTTTGCAAAATATCTTCCTGCTCCACAAATGCCATTTCGCAGTCAATTTGAGTAAATTCGGGCTGACGGTCGGCGCGTAAATCTTCGTCGCGAAAACATTTTGCAATCTGAAAATAGCGGTCAAAACCCGACACCATCAGCAGTTGTTTGAGAGTTTGCGGACTTTGCGGCAAAGCGTAAAATTGCCCCTGATTCATTCGGCTCGGCACAACAAAATCGCGCGCGCCTTCGGGCGTTGAACCAATCAAAATTGGCGTTTCTACTTCCAAAAAACCTGATTTATCTAAATATCGGCGTGTTTCAAACGCCATTTTATGACGCAGTTCAAGGTTAGCGCGAACAGAATTTCGCCGCAAATCAAGATAGCGATATTTCATTCGCAGGTCATCGCCGCCGTCGGTTTCTTCTTCAATAGTGAAAGGCGGAATAAGCGATTCGTTAAGAATTTTTAACTCCGAAACAATAATTTCAATGTCGCCTGTTGCGATATTTTTGTTTTTATTGCTGCGCTCGGCAACTTCGCCTGTAATTTGCAACACAAATTCTCTGCCGAGATGATTTGCCTGCTCACAAAGTTTAGGGTTAATTTCCTGATTAAAAACAAGTTGCGTTACTCCGTATCTGTCGCGCATGTCAATAAAGGTCATTCCGCCCATTTTTCTGTTTTTCTGCACCCAACCTGTGAGTGTAACAATTTTTCCTTTGTCTTCGAGGCGTAATTCGCCGTTTGTGTGAGTTCTTAACATTTGAATTTACGATTTATTATTTACGATTTACAATTGTAACATGCTAAATATTAACATTTTAAAATCATTTTATTTCGCAAATATTTATTAATTTTAAAATTTTTCAAAAATAATCTGCAAAATTACAAAAAAAATTAAGATTTAATCCTTAAAATTGCTTTTTGCCTTAAATTTACGACAAATTATTTTGTTTAAAAATAATAATTATTAAAAAATCTTAATTTCCTGCATTCTATTTTCATACAAAAATTTTATTTTATTACTTTGCAATTTATTTTTAAAAATTTAATTGATATACAATGTATAATATTGTTGTTTTAGCAAAACAAGTGCCTGATACTCGCAATGTTGGCAAAGATGCGATGAAAGAAGACGGCACAGTCAATCGCGCTGCATTGCCTGCGATTTTTAATCCCGAAGACCTTAACGCGCTCGAACAGGCGTTGTGCATAAAAGATAAATTTCCTAAAAGTACAATTACCGTGCTTACGATGGGTCCCGCGCGTGCAGCGGAAATTGTTAGAGAAAGTTTGTATCGCGGGGCTGATGGCGGCGTAGTGCTTAGCGGACGCGAATTTGCAGGCTCGGACACGCTGGCAACTTCGTATGCTCTTTCGTGCGCAATACGCAAACTCGGAAAAGTTGATATGATTATTTGCGGACGACAGGCGATTGACGGCGATACAGCGCAGGTTGGTCCTCAGGTGGCGGAAAAACTTGGATTGCCGCAAATTACTTATGCTGAGGAAATTACAGATATTACAGACGGAAAAATTACTGTGCGCCGCCGCCTTGAACACGGAGTAGAAACAGTGCGCGGAAGTTTACCGATGGTTATTACCGTTAATGGTTCTGCTGCGCCTTGCCGTCCGCGCCACGCAAAACTGACGCTCAAATACAAACACGCAATGATTCCATCAGAGCGCGAGGCTGACAATAACGATTATACAGAAATGCTGACGGCACGTCCGTATCTTAATATTGACGAATGGGGCGTTTCGCAAATTGAACACGACCCAAAATGGCTCGGTTTGAACGGCTCGCCGACAAAAGTGAAGCAGATTGAAAACGTGGTTTTTACCGCCAAAGAGAGTAAAAAACTTTCCGCCAATGACTCGGAAATTGACGATTTAATGAAAGAACTTATTGCTAATCATACGATTGGGTAATTTAAAATTCCAAAATTTCATAAATCTTTAAATTTTACTCAAAATTAAAAACAAGCGTAATCATTCGAGAGGTCAAGTGGCTAAGCATATCTGAATATTTGCGGTCGGCTTCGCTAAAAAAACCTGATTTGCGCTGTGAAAGCGGCGTGAATACATCATTGAATCCGATTGCAAATTTGAGTTCGGGCGCAAGTTTGAAAAACGAAAAATAAAAATCGCAGCCAATTCCAAACTCAACATAAAAATCAAGCGGACGCAGCAGAATTGGTTTTTCTTCGTTGTGCGCAAGGTCGTAGTACGCGCCAACACCGCCAATCAAATAAGGTTTATAATTGCCAACGCGCTGAGAACTGTATTTCAGATAAACAGGCAGGCAAAGCGGAACAGAAAGAATAGTTTGCCGCGTAAGTTCGTTGCTTGTCAGATTTTTGTAAGTCAATTCGCGCTCTACAAACTGCAAAGACGGATTTATCCGCACATTCCAATAATCGTGCAGGCGAAAATCAGAAATCACGCCAACCAAAAAACCCGGTTGCAGCCGTGCATCAGCAACAGCATATTTCACACCGTCGAAAGTTGTTTTCGCTGTTCTAATTCCAAAATCGGCACTGTTCATACCTACAAAAAAACCAAAATGCAACGCGCGTTCATCAACATAAGGATTATTTTGAGATGCGGATTTGGCTGAAAATAAGCATATTATAAAAATGCTTAATAATATTTTATTAGAATAATTCATTAATGGAAAATTACAAATTACGATTAATAATTCACGAATAAAAACGAAAAATAAATATTATTATTGTATAAAAATATTTAATTTCTATTTTTAGTCATTACAAAAACATATTATTGCACGTAAATAAAGCAGCCTCGCCGCTGAATTATATATTGTAAAAATATGGAATGTTTTTCACAAAAAAATATTACTTTTGTTCAAATTATTGGAGAAAATATAAAAATAATAAATTAAGATGAAAAAACTTCTGCTTGTAGATGCTTATGCGTTGATTTACAGGGCATATTACGCTTTTGTGCGCAATCCGCGTGTTAATTCTAAAGGATTGAATACTTCAGCAATTTTCGGTTTTGTAAATACTCTTGACGAAGTGCTTAGAAATCAGCAGCCTACTCACGCAGCAGTGGCTTTCGACCCTGCGGGAAAAACATTTCGGCACGAAGCATACGAGCAATACAAAGCGCAGCGGGAGGCAACGCCCGAAGACATAAAAATTGCTGTTCCGTATATAAAAAAAATTGTGGCGGCTATGAATATTCCGATTCTCGAAGTGGCGGGATATGAAGCAGACGACGTGATTGGAACTATGGCTAAAATTGCTGAAAATCAAATGTTTGATGTGTTTATGCTCACACCCGACAAAGATTACGGGCAGTTGGTTTCCAACCGCGTTTTTATGTATCGTCCGCGATTTGGCGGCGGTTACGAAACACTCGGCGTAGATGAAATAAAACATAAATTTGATATTAAAAATCAAAATCAAATAATTGATTTGTTGGGACTTATGGGCGATGCATCGGATAATATTCCTGGTTGCCCGGGAGTTGGCGAAAAAACTGCGGCAAAACTTCTTGCCGAATTTGACACAATAGAAAATCTATTGCAAAATACCGACAAATTGAAAGGCGCATTAAAGCAAAAAGTTGAGGAAAACACCGAGCAAATACGTTTTTCACGCTTTTTGGCAACGATAAAAACCGATGTTCCCATTGATTTTGATGAAAATCAATTGCTGCGCAAGCCGATTAATGAAAATGAATTGATTTCTATTTATAATGAATTGGAATTCAGAAGTTTAACAGCAAAGATTACAGGAGAAAAGCCAGCCGCTCCAGCTCGCTCTGCTGTGCAAACATCGCTTTTTGGAGAAGAAAATAATTCGGCGCAATTTGGAGTTTCTTCTGCGCAAAACGAACGAAACCTGCGCCAACAAAATTCCGTAAAACAGCAACAAATTGCCGTTCAAACTTCGCTTAATCAGGACAATGAAGCCGCGCATGCGTCAAACGCAGTGGAAACGCATACAGTAAATGGCGATTTGAGTACAATTCATTCCACGCCGCACAAATATATTTTGGCGGATACAAAAGAGAAACGCGCCGAGTTGATTTCATATCTTTTTTTGCAAAAAGCGGTTTGCTTTGATACCGAAACCACAGGAACGGACGTTTTTTTGGCGCAAATGGTTGGCTTGTCGTTTTGCTGGAAAAACAGCGAAGCGTTTTATGTGAATTTACCTGAAAATCAGAACTATACGCGAGAAATTTTGCAGGAATTTAAAGCGTTTTTTCAAAATGAAAATATTGAAAAAATCGGTCAGAATATTAAATTCGATTTGTTGATGTTGCAGCAATACGGCATCGAATTGAAAGGAAAACTGTTCGACACAATGATTGCGCATTATTTAATTTCGCCCGAATTGCGGCACGGAATGGATTATTTGGCAGAAATTTATTTGAAATACAAAACAATTCATTATGAAGATTTGTTTGCAAATATTGCGAAAACTCAACAGGACATTCGCAAAGTTGATATTGAATTTTTAAAAGATTATGCCTGCGAAGATGCTGATGTTACTTTTCAATTAAAGCATATTTTGGAACGCCAAATTGCTGAAAACAAGCAAGATAAACTGTTTTACGAAATTGAGATGCCGCTTATGCGCGTGCTTGCGGTAATGGAAAGCAATGGCGTAAGGATAGACAGTGCGGCTTTGGCTGAAAGTTCAAAAGTTTTAACTGCTGAAATGAATGAGTTAGAGGCTGAAATTCAGCAAATTGCAGATGAAAAATTTAACGTTTCTTCGCCGAAGCAAGTTGGCGAAATTCTTTTTGAAAAATTAAAAATCGACCCCAAGGCAAAAAAAACAAAAACGGGACAATATACCACTTCTGAAGATTATTTGGAAAAATTGCAATATCGCCATCCGATTGTTGCTAAAATATTGGAATACAGAGGAATAAAGAAACTTTTGAGTACTTATATCAATGCATTGCCGCTTTTGGTAAATCAGCGCACAGGAAAAATTCATACATCTTATAATCAAACAGTTACATCAACAGGACGATTAAGTTCTTCAAATCCGAATTTGCAAAATATTCCTGTAAGAGATGCGCAGGGCAAGGAAATTCGTAAGGCGTTCATTCCTGATGACAACGAAATTTTTGTCAGTGCCGATTATTCTCAAATTGAACTTCGCATTATGGCGCATCTCAGCGGCGATGAAAATATGCTTGAAGCATTTCGCAGCGGACAGGATATTCACGCGGCAACTGCAGCAAAAATTTTTCATATTCCTGTAAATGAAGTCGATAGCGATATGCGCCGCAAAGCAAAAACCGCAAATTTCGGAATTATTTACGGCATTTCGGCTTTTGGCTTGGCTGACCGCCTCAATATTTCGCGCAGCGAGGCGAAAGAACTGATTGACGGCTATTTCCTCACTTTTCCGATGGTGAAAATGTATATGGAAAAAAGTATCGAAAATGCGCGTAAAAACGGTTTTGTGGAAACAATTTTGGGACGCAGAAGCCGCCTGCCCGATATTAATTCCGCTAACAGTGTGGTGCGCGGTTATGCAGAACGATTTGCGATAAATGCGCCAATTCAAGGCTCGGCTGCTGATATTATTAAAATTGCAATGATAAATATCCAGCAAAATATTGAAAGACAAGGTCTTAATTCAAAAATGATAATGCAGGTACACGATGAACTGAATTTTACGGTTCCCAAATCGGAATTTGAAACTTTGAAAAAACTCGTTGTTGAACAAATGCAAAATGCTGTAAGATTGCAAGTTCCGCTTATTGTAGATTGCGGTGCAGGAGAAAACTGGTTAGAAGCGCATTGAAGTTATTAACCTCGCACTTATTGCTTTTCCAGCATACTTTTCAGCAAGGCGATTTGTTCGTCTTTTGCCATTAATGCGTTTTTCGTATTGTTCTATCAACTATTGTTTTTGAGAATTACGGGCAAATTTTTTGTCGTATGGCGTTGCCATACGCTATGTTATACAAGGCTTTCAGCCTTTTTAATATTTTGCTCATAGCGCTTTTACCTTTCGCGCTTTCGCCCTTTTACCTTTTATGAGGCT
>WRGS01000163.1 GCA_009787075.1 Paludibacter sp. | reverse complement strand
GGAACGGTTTGGGCGTTGCCTGCGGTAACAATTTATATCCGCAATACGCGCTACACTTATCAATTCCTCGAACGCAATAAATATTTTACACTCTGCGCTTTCCCTGAAGAATATCGCGAAAAACTTGAATTTATTGGCAGTAAATCGGGGCGCGACATCGACAAAGTGGCTGCAACAGGTCTTACGCCGCGATTTACCGAACTCGGAAATCCGTATTTTGAAGAGGCGTGGCTCGTTATTGAGTGTGAAAAAGTTTATTGGAACGACATTGACCGCAAAAATCTTTTTGCAGATGCGCAGAAAATGTACACTTCCCCCAGCGAAACCCACAGAATGTATGTTGGCGGTATTGTAAATGTTTGGGAAAAACGGTAACAGCATTAAAATTTACCGTGTTGGAAGAATAATTTCAAACATTTATTTGTAAATTTATGTTAAAATTTATAATTTATTTTTTTGTTTAAAAATTTATTTGTAAAATTGCACTCTCAATTTTAAATATATTTTTTTAAGCAAAAACAATTTCAGATAAAAGATATAGATAGATATTTTTTAAATATAAAACCTTAATATTATTATTTCATGGAAAAAATAGGATTGTTAGTCGCTTACTTTTTTGTTGCTGTGGTTGCCGTTGTTATTCTACTATTTTTATTCAAGTTAGGGCGCAGTTATTTTCGCTATCGCAAACGCATGCGCAACGAAAAGATGAAAGGGCGAGAAAACGCTGTTGAAGATACCAAAGAAGAATAACTTTAATCGGCGTGTTTTTGGCGCGAATGTTGTTTGTTGTTATTGTTGTGTTGTTTGTTTTTAAGACGCGGATATGCGCCTTTATTGTTGTTGTTGCGTGAGCGGTTTTTAAATCTTGGATTTGTAGATTTTCCTCGCGGCGGTTTGGGGTCGTAAGCGGGCGTTTCTCCAATTTCTGGCGAAACAGGAATTTTATAAATCGTTTTTTCCAAAAAATCTTCAATGTGTTTGAAACGAAACTGCTCTTCCTGCGAAACCAGCGTTATTGCCATTCCTTCGGCTTCGGCGCGGGCTGTGCGCCCAATTCTGTGAACATAATCTTCAACATCGCGCGGCACTTCGTAGTTGATAATCAAAGTAATATCGTCAATATCAATTCCGCGTGCAACAATATCTGTCGCCACAAGAATATTTATATGTCCGTTGCGAAATTCGTGCATCACGTGGTCGCGCTCGTGTTGCTCAAGGTCAGAATGCATCGCTTCGGCTTTCAAACCGTTTCTTTTTAAAATCAAAGCCAATTCTCTGACTTTCTGCTTTTTCCCTGCAAAAATAATTACTTTGTTCGGCTCTTTAGTAGAAAAAAGTTCTTTTATTATCGGCAATTTCTGACTCTCATAACAAATATAAGCCGCCTGCATAATACTGTCGGGCGGGCGGGAAATTGCGATTTTGATTTCTTCGGGCGATATTAAAATCGTTTTTGCAAGTTCGCGGATTTTTGGAGGCATTGTTGCCGAAAACATAACTGTCTGACGGTCGGCAGGAAGATGTTTTACAATGCGCATAATATCATCAAAAAATCCCATATCAAGCATACGGTCGGCTTCGTCAAGAATAAGATATTTTACGCCCGAAAAATCAATTTTGTGCAAATTAATATGTGAAAGCAAACGTCCCGGCGTTGCAATAACTACATCTGCTCCTTTTGTAAGTCCGTTTTTTTGCACGTCCCACGCTTTTGAGTCGTTGCCGCCATAAACCGCTACCGACGAAATTGGTACAAAATAAGAAAATCCTTCCATTTGTTGGTCAATTTGCTGTGCAAGTTCGCGCGTGGGAGCCATAATAATTGCATTTATTTTATTTTCTGCATGATTGTCGGTAAGCAAATTGTGCAAAAGCGGCAAAAGAAACGCAGCCGTTTTGCCTGTGCCTGTTTGTGCGCACGAAATAACATCTTTATGTGCCAAAATCACAGGAATAGTATGTTCCTGCACGGGCGTTGGCTGCTCAAAGTTCATAGCCCGCAAACCGTCTTTTATCGCCTCGTTAAAAGGAAATTCATCAAAAGTCATAAATAATTTTTTGCAAAGGTATTGAATTTTATTATTTTTGCAAAAATAATTTTTACAATAAATATGAGAATAGCATTGATTGGTTATGGTAAAATGGGCAAAACAGTTGAGAAAATAGCTACAAATCGCGGTCATCAAATCGTTTGCATCATTGATGAAAATAATCAGCAAGACTTTGATTGTGAGCAATTTAAAAGTGCAGATGTTGCAATAGAATTTACTGCGCCTGCCTTTGCCGAGCAAAATGTGCGTAAATGTTTTGAACGAGGTTTGCCTGTTGTTTGCGGAACGACCGGCTGGACAAATCATTTGCCCGCATTGCACAAAGAAATTGAAGAAAAAGGCTATACGCTCTTTTGGGCATCAAATTTCAGTTTGGGAGTAAATATTTTTATTGAAATAAATAAATATTTGGCAAAAATTATGAATGGATTTCCGTCTTACAATGTTATGCTCGAAGAAGTTCATCATATTCATAAAAAAGATGCGCCAAGCGGCACAGCGATAACTTTGGCAGAAAATATTTTACAAAATATTGAAAGAAAAACCTCGTGGGTAAAAGATACGGCGCAATCGCCCGACCAGATGCCAATTTACAGCATTCGAGAAGGAGAAGTTGTGGGTATTCACAGCGTTCTTTACGAATCGGAAATGGACAGTATTATGCTCACGCATGAGATGAAAAGCCGCGATGGACTTGCGCTTGGCGCGGTTGTGGCAGCAGAATTTACTTTGGGTAAAAAAGGTTTGCTTTCAATGAACGACTTGCTGAAATTTTAGTGCAGTCCGAAAATCATATTTCCTAAAATAACGATAAGAACAATTGCGCTTATTGCTATATAAAGTTTATCTTTCTCTATTACAAAAGAAATAAGCGACATCACAACGCGCAGAACAGGAGTTGCAATAAGAACAATCACTCCAAGTTGAATAATTGCCGCCCCGTCGAATTGTGCAATGCGTGGAATAATTGTAGAAAGTTCGCGCAAATAAGTTGCCGTACCTGTAAAAGCGGCGTTGCTGTTTTGTGCAATTGCAATTGTAATTCCGTGATGTTGGAACAGATATATCACTCCGCCGACAACTGTCAGCGTCATTGCCGCTATCACTCCTGCACGCAACGATTTGCCTATTAATGTTTCGGTTGTCATATTGTTAATTTTTTGTTTGAAAATTTGGTATTTTATTATTTTAAAATTAAAAATTATTTTGAAAATCAACTCAAACTTCTGTATATCATTTGCATTGCCAGAAAAGCGAGCAGAATTGCAAAAATTATTCTTAATATTTTTGTATTTACTTTCATCAATATTTTTGAACCAATAAACGAGCCGAGAAGTACTCCCGGCACTATCGGCATAGCAAGCACAGGGTCAATATATCCGCGCTGCAAGTAAATTACTGCGCTTGCTGCTGCTGTTACTCCAACCATAAAGTTGCTTGTGGTTGTCGAAACCTTAAACGGAATTTTCATCACAGTATCCATTGCAAGCACTTTAAGCGCACCTGAGCCGATGCCCAAAATGCCTGAAAGTACGCCCGCAATCCACATTAGCGAAAATCCGCCTGCAACATTATGAACATTATAATTTTTTGTGCCTTGTTTGGCAGGAAACGAGCCGTTGAGTTTCATTCGTACAGCAAGCGGGTCGGCAGGAGAAGTGTTGCCGTCAGTATTCTTTTTACGCACTGTCATTACTGCTGAAAACACAAGCACGATGCCATAAATCAGCATAATAACATTAACTGGCAGATACATTGCTACCAACGCCCCGACAACAGCACCAACAGTTGTTCCAATTTCTAAAAACATACCGATGCGTATGTTGGTAACTTTTTCGCGCAAATATGCCGTAGCCGCGCCAGAAGAGGTTGCAATAGAAGTAACTAACGCCGAACCAACAGCAAAGCGCATATCAAAGCCCAAGCCCAAAGTAAGCAGCGGAATTATAATCACTCCCCCGCCCAAACCTGTAAGCGAGCCAAGCAATCCTGCACAAATTGCTCCTGTAAAAAGTATTAATGTGAGAAGTTGAATGTCCAATTTATTGACAAATTACGATTTCGACTGTAAAAATACAAAATTGTTATTAAAATAAAATTTTTAAAAACTTTATAACATTCCTATCACTTTCGGCGCAAAAATTATCACTCCAATCACCGCCGAAACTATTGCACAAACAAGCACCGCGCCTGCTGCAATATCTTTTATTTTGCCTGCAAGGCTGTTATATTGCGGACACATAAAATCCACAATTTTTTCTATTGCAGTGTTTATAAGTTCCATCGCCACAACCATTCCAATACAAAACAGGCAAACGAGCCACTCGTTTGCCGTAATTTTGAAAATAAAACCGAAAAAGCATACAATCAACGCGATAACTGCGTGAATTTTCAGATGCGTTTCGTTTTTTAAAGCGTAAAAAATTCCCTTAAAAGCGCACCTGAAACTGCGGATTTCCTTTTTTATTGAAAACATAAAAAATTATAACTCAAACTTTTTCACAATAATACTTGCATTGTGTCCGCCAAAGCCGAAAGTATTTGACAGTGCGGCTCTTACTGTGCGTTTTTGCGCTTTATTAAATGTGAAATTCAGATTGTAATCAATGTCGGGGTCGTTGTCGCCGTCTGCGTGGTTAATTGTCGGCGGAACGATGTCGTTATCCACCGCAAAAATTGCCATAATTGCCTCCACTGCGCCTGCTGCGCCAAGCAAATGTCCTGTCATTGATTTTGTTCCGCTGATATTGAGTTTGTAAGCATGTTCGCCAAAAACTTCTTTAATCGCTTTCGCCTCCGAAATATCGCCAACGGGCGTAGAAGTTCCATGAACATTGATATAATCAATATCTTCGGGTTTCATTGCGGCATCTTTCAGAGCGCGTTCCATCACAAGTTTTGCCCCAAGTCCCTCAGGATGAGATGCCGTTAAGTGATAAGCGTCAGCCGAAAGTCCTCCTCCGACAACTTCCGCAAGGATTTTAGCCCCGCGGGCAAGTGCGTGTTCGAGCTCTTCGAGAATAATACAGCCTGCTCCTTCGCCCATCACAAAACCATCTCTGCTTGCGCTGAATGGTCGCGAAGCGTGCGTCGGGTCGTCGTTGCGCGTAGAAAGCGCTTTCATCGCATTAAAACCACCAACACCGCTTGGAGTAATTGCCGCCTCTGCTCCGCCTGCAAATATCATTGCCGCCTTCCCAAGACGTATATAATTATATGCATCAATCAGGGCGTTGGTTGACGAGGCACAAGCCGATGAGGTTGCATAATTCGGTCCGCGAAAGCCGTACATTATTGATATTTGCCCTGCGGCAATATCTGAAATCATTTTGGGAATAAAAAACGGATTAAATTTTGGACCCTGCTCGGCGTTAATGAAATAATTTCCAACTTCCTGTTCAAAAGTTTGAATTCCACCAATCCCCGCAGCAAAAATAACTCCTACATTGTCACGGTCAATTTTTTCAAGGTTAATACCGCTATTTTCAAATGCTTCTTTGGCTGCGGCGATGCCGTATTGTGCATATCGGTCAAGTTTGCGGGCTTCGGCTTTTTCAAAATAATTAAGCGGGTCAAAGTTTTTCACTTCGCAGGCAAAACGTGTTTTGAACAGCGAAACGTCAAAATGGGTAATCTCGCCCGCACCGCTCAAACCATTGACAGCATTCTTCCACATTTCTGCGGAAGAATTGCCAATAGGGGTAATAGCACCAATACCGGTTACAACTACTCTTTTTAATTCCATTTAATTTATCAAAAATTAATTTTGCAATGCTTCTATTTTGCTTATTGCATCGCCAACAGTCGAAATTTTTTCAGCTTCTTCGTCGGGAATTGAAATGCCGAATTCTTTTTCAAATTCCATAATCAATTCAACCGTATCCAAAGAATCGGCACCGAGGTCGCTTGTGAAACTTGCATTTGGAGTAACATCTGCTTCATCAACTCCAAGTTTGTCAACAATAATTGTTTTTACTTTTGCTGCTACGTCTGACATAATTTTTTTTATTTGTTAAAATTATTATTAAAAAAATTTGGCTGCAAAGAAAATAAAAAATTTTCACATACAAGCATTTTTTCTCAAAAAAGTGCTAAAAATTGCACACTTTTATTGTTATTGTGCAATTTTTAACAAATTTTAAGAAAAAAATACGTGTTTTGTAAAATCGAACGCAATAGCATTACCCAAATTGACTATTCAATTCAAGGGGTGGTACTGTTGCGTTTGCTGTGTGTGTAGCCGAAGCGTCGGCAGCCAAAAAAAAACAGCGCCTATTTTGAAAATAAACGCTGTCGAGTTATTGAGAATTTAATGATTTAATATTTTAGGAAAACCAAAGGAAACCGCTTTGACTGTTTTTATTGATTGCACTTGGAGGTAATGCGTTTTTTGACATTTCTGTACAGAAATCTAAAAATTCTTGTTGTTCCTTGCTGAAAGGTTTCATTATAGAGTGTTTGCGCAATAAATAGATAAGACCACCGCCACCCCATAGCAGAACAAATAAAGAAAATACCATAATTACAAATACAGTCATAATAATTAAAATTTATAATTGCAAAAATAATAATAAATATTGAAACAGAAAAATAATTAACAAAATTCATAATTATGGATAATTTTAATGAAGATAGCATACATTTATTTTGGAATAAAAATTTTACGCATCAGCGTTTTTATTCAATTCTTTGTAAAAAAAAGATTAATTTTGCAAAATATTTTTTATAAAATGATAACTGAAAAACTTACAGGAATGGGCGTTGCGCTGGTTACGCCATTTAAAAAAGACGAATCAATAGATTTTGACGCTTTGGCGCATCTTATTGAATACCAAATAAATAGCGGCACGAATTATTTGGTGGTTTGCGGCACTACCGCCGAAACTCCAACTTTGAGCGATGAGGAAAAAAACGAAATTAAGAAATTTGTTGTTGAGCAGGTAAATGGACGTTTGCCGTTGGTTTATGGAGGCGTTGGGGGAAATAACACAAAAAAATTGGTTGAGAAATTGAGAAATGAGGATTTTTCGGGCTATGATGCATTGCTCTCTGTTTCGCCGTACTATAATAAACCATCGCAGGAAGGTATATATCAACATTTTGCGGCTTTGGCTCAAGCAAGTCCGTTGCCGCTGATTGCGTACAATGTTCCCAGCCGCACGGGCGTGAATATGACTTGCGAAACCACTTTGCGCATCGCACGCGAATTCCCGCAAATTTGCGCTATAAAAGAAGCATCTGGCTTAATCGGTCAAATTGATGAAATGATAAAACAGAAACCCGCTGATTTTCAGATAATTTCTGGCGACGACAGCATCACTTTTCCGCTTATTATGCTTGGAGCAATCGGCGTAATTTCGGTTATCGGCAACGCTTTCCCGCGCGAATTTAGCCGTATGGTGCGCCTTGCGCTCGGCGGCGATTACGAAACGGCGCGTATTATTCATCACCGTTTCAACGAATTAAATAAACTTCTGTTTGTCGAAGGCAGTCCATCGGGAGTAAAAAGCGTGCTCGCGCATTTTGGTTATATCGAAAATATACTGCGGTTGCCGCTCGTTCCGAATACCACAACAACAACTGAAAAAATTAATCAGGTTCTTGATGAATTGGGGCTGTAAATAAACAGAGAGAGCAAAGAACTAAAATTAGAAACTCTATTATTGAAATTTAAAAATTAAATATGATAAAACGTGCAATTTTTCCCGGAACTTTCGACCCCTTTACAATCGGACATTATAGCGTTGTGCGGCGTGCGCTCGGACTTTTTGATGAAATTATTATCGCAATAGGAACAAATCAAAGCAAAACGGCGATGTTTCCGCTTGCCGAAAGAATAAAAATAATACAGCAGGCATTTGCCTCTGAGCCGCGCGTGAGTATTGAAACTTACGATTGTTTGACAAC
>WRGS01000162.1 GCA_009787075.1 Paludibacter sp. | reverse complement strand
GAAGTTGTTGAGTTACAGATTGATTTAACAAAAAAAATCGGAATTTGCGGTGCAACTTCCACACCACGCTGGCTAATGGAAAAAGTAGCGGAACAAGTAAGAGGAAGATAGAAAATGTTCATACTTGCAGAATTGCAAATCCTGCAAAACGAGGCGCTTCACCCTTCGTGCTTTCGCGCTTTGCGTACGTTACGCTTTTAATATATTGCCATAACGGGCAAAAATCAACTTGCAATTAGCATTATTTATAAATTTCAATAATTTCTTAAAAAATTTCCATCTTCAAACTTCTAAATTCTATCTTCAACCTGCTATTTATTAGATATTTTCAAATTCTAAAACTCTATGTCCATTGTAATCGGTTTCTTTGGTTGGCAATTTTGCCAGCGCGGGCGCAGCAATTCCGCTGCCGATAGTAAAAGGCGCAATTTCCATCTGCGCATAATCCCACAAACCGCTTTGAATAAAACTTTGCAGCAACATTTGTCCGCCTTCCACAAGAACAGAATGAATATTTTGCTGATAAATTGCTGTTAATAAATTATTTATAATATTTTTTGAAAAATCAATATTAACAAAATCAACATTATTTTTATGTAAATTATTTGTTTTTTCAGTAAAGATAATTGTCGGCTGCGTGCCATCAAAAATGTTAAAATTTTCAGGAATGCGCCTGTGGGCATCAATTACAAGGCGTACAGGATTTTTCCCTTCCCACCGCCGCGCCGAAAGTTTCGGATTATCGAGCAAAGCTGTATTTGTACCAACCATAATCGCCTGATTTTCCGTGCGAATTTTATGCGTCAGCAGTTTTGTCAATTCATTTGAAATCACCAAAGGCGGCTCAGAAGCATTTGTGCGCTTTTTATCCAAAAAACCATCGGCAGTTTGCGCCCATTTGAGAAAAATATAAGGGCGTTTTTTTTCAATAAAAGTAAAAAAACGTTTGTTTAATTCTCTACACTCATTTTCTAGAACACCTGTAATCACCTCAATTCCTGCATTTTGCAGCATTTTAACGCCTTTGCCTGCCACTTTAGGATTTGGGTCGATATTTCCAATAACAACTTTGGAAATCCCGCTGCTAATTATCAATTCGGCGCAAGGCGGCGTTTTTCCGTAATGAGCGCACGGTTCAAGATTAACATAAAGCGTTGATTTTGATAACAATTCGGCATTTTGCGCCTTTACTTCAGCAATCGCATTCACTTCTGCGTGCGGCTGTCCGTAAGCGTGATGATAGCCTTCGCCAATAATTTTTCCATCACAAACAAGCACCGCCCCAACCATAGGATTTGGCGCAACAAAGCCCACTCCACACGCCGCAAGTTGCAAACAACGAGCAATATACAGTTCGTGTTCCATTTTTAAATTTAATTTTCTTTTGCAAAAATAATATTTTTACAGGAAAATTGTGTAATTTTGTATTTTAAAATTTAATAAATATGCCAAAAATTAATGAAAATTTTCTAAAAATACCTGCTTCATATCTTTTTTCGGAGGTTGCCCGCCGCGTCAATGAATATAAATCCGCTAATCCAAATAATAATATTATTCGTATGGACATTGGCGACATCAAACTTCCGCTACCTGCAGCCGTAGTAGAGGCAATAAAAAAAGCGGCAGACGAACAACTTAGCGTAGCAACTTTTCGTGGTTACGGACCCGAACAGGGTTATGAATTTTTGCGTGAAACAATTCGCGACAACGATTTTCGCGCACGCGGAATTGATATTGAATCAGACGAAATTTTTATTTCTGACGGCGCAAAAAGCGATACAGGAAATATTGGCGATATTTTCAGTACCAACAATCGAGTAGCCATAACCGACCCTGCTTATCCTGTTTATGTTGATACAAACGCAATGGCTGGGCGTGCAGGCGAGATAAACGCCAATGGTCAATGGTCAAATCTTATATATTTGCCATGCAATTTTGAAAACGGTTTTACACCAGCATTGCCCGGAATTAAGGTCGATTTGATTTATCTTTGCTATCCCAATAACCCCACAGGAGCAACTTTAACTCGCGCTCAACTTGCCGAATGGGTTGCTTACGCCCGCAAAAGCAGCGCAATAATTCTGTTCGATGCCGCTTACGAGGCGTTTATTACAGAAGCCAACGTGCCGCACAGTATTTTTGAAATTGACGGAGCAAAAGAAGTGGCTATTGAATTTCGCTCATTTTCAAAAACGGCTGGATTTACAGGTACGCGATGCGGATATACTGTTATACCAAAGCAGGTTATCGCCCGAGACGAATGCGGAAACAATATTGCGCTGAACGCGCTTTGGAACAGACGACAATCTACCAAATTTAACGGCACAGCATATATTATTCAGCGTGCAGCTGAAGCGGTTTATTCATCCGAAGGCAAATATCAGGTAAAACAATTGCTTGATTTTTATATTGAAAATGCAAAAACAATCCGCAATGGATTGCAACGTGCAGGCTTCACGGTTTTTGGCGGCATAAATGCACCTTATATTTGGGCAAAAACTCCAAACAATGAACGAAGTTGGGATTATTTTGATTATTTATTAACCGAACACAATATTGTAACCACGCCCGGCAGCGGTTTTGGGCATTGCGGCGAAGGTTATATGCGCTTTTCTGCTTTTGGCAAAAAGGAAGATACAGATGAGGCAATACGCAGATTAATTGCAATGTACAGAAACAGTGCATCTATGCATTAATTTTAATGTTGTTAGAATAGTATAACTACCAGCTGCTTGTTGCGCCGCCGCCGCCAAAACTGCCGCCGCCGAAACTGCCGCCACCCGAAAATCCTCCGCTGCCGCTCGAAAAACTTCCGCCCCCTACTCCACCGACATACGTTGGCGTGGCTGTCAGGCGGGCAATTTGTTTGTCAATTTCCTTGTGATAATTGCAATAACGGCATTGGTAAGTTTCGCGTAAATTGCCTGCCGAAATATAAGTTGGACGAACTGTGGTAGTTTTACTTGCTAAATGATAAGCACGCGTTCCGCAACTTGGACAAGGCTCGTAGGCATTGGTTTGCTCGTAAGGATAAACGGTTTGATTGTTGCAGGTCTCACATTCAAACACATCGTAATCAACCGCGTGAAGTTTTTCTTCAAATTGCTGTGCCACAGTAAGATATTTGTCATCTTCGGTTTCGGGAACAAATCGCATTGTCCCGCCACATTCTGTGCATTCAATAGGCTGCGTGCGAAACCACATTATTTTCTTTCTTGAATAAACAATTGACGGAATGTTACTTAAAGGCATCAACGGCAGCCAAAGCAAGTACCACGCTGCTGTTCCTGTTATTAAAGCAATAATGAAAACTGCAAGGATTATCAAACCAAAAACTTTTAAATAAACAATGCTTTTGTTGGTTTTCAAGGCTTTTACCTGATCGAGATTGGTGGTTAAAGTAGTTTTCGTGCGCACTTTATTTACTGTTTGCATCATCAGCAAAAAAGTAATCAGCATAATTATAAAAAATCCAATTAACAGGTTGATGCTCAAGGCTTCCCAATCTGTTTTTTTGCCGTTAATATCTTCATCTGTAGAAATATAATCACCTTTTATCAAATCAACCACGCGGCTTATTCCTGCAATCATTCCGCCGTTGTAATCGCCTTGCTTAAACAGCGGAATCATCTCCTGCATCTGAATTCGCTTGCACATTGCGTCTGTAAGCGTACCTTCAAGTCCGTAGCCTGTGGCAAAATCAATTTTGCGCTGGTCGAGCACAAAAAGCACCACAAGTCCGTTATCCGAATTTTCTTTGCCAACTCCTTGCTTTTCTTTTCCGATACCGTTTTGTCCGATTTCAACGGCAAAAGTATGTATATCGTTATCGCCAATGGTATTAACCGCCACCACGAGCGCAAGTACGCCATGACTGACCGCAAGCGAATCAAGCATTTTATTTAATTGAAATACTGTACTTTCACTCAAAATTCCATCAGGATTTGTAACATAGGTTCCTTTGGGCGGTTCAGGAATATCTCTGGGTGTGATAGCATTTACCGCAGCAAAAAGATTAAGAAAAAGCGCAAAAGCGAGCAGTTTTTTCATTGTAAAAATAATTTTAATTGACTGACCGATATAGTTTTACATCATAAATCAAAGTAGAATATGGAGGAACAAGTCCATAGTCGGTATTGCCATAACCAATTTGATAAGGCAAAATAAACTGGATATGCCCGCCGTCCTCAATCAGTTTCATCGCTTCGCGCCAGCCTGCAACTACATCTAATTGTTGACGCAACCAAACACTGTCTTCTCTAAAAGTTGTTCCATTAATTAACGTGCGTTTGTATGTTACATAAACCCAGTCATTGTCGTTTGGGCGGCGTTGATAGCCTGGTTCTAAAATCTTGTAAATCAAGCCAGAAGAAGTCATTTTATAATCAATTGAATCGGCAAAAGAAATTCTTGCCTGATTGTACCAATTTTCATTAACCATTCGCCATTCTTCGTATTCTTCTGATTTACAGGAATATACAAATAACATGGCAAAAGCGGCTATTAAAGCGGGAAATAATCTGTTCATTTCTTATTTTTATGTAAATTATTAAAAATCAAGTGAATAAAATTTTATATTAAAAAATTTTGACTGCAAAGTTATAAATTTTTATAAAAAAAAACTCTTAAAAATTGTTATAATAAAGAAATTTCCAAAATTTTTTGCGTTTTTTTATCAATTCTAAAACGATTATCCGCCCGCAGCCCCACAATCCAAACAATTTTTTCGCCGCAAACCAGCAGCCATACATCATTTTTATCTAAAACGGACAGTTTGTTGTTTATAAAAAAATCGCTAAGTTTTTGGCGTGTTTTCATTCCAAACGGATAAAAGCAATCTCCTGTTTTCCACTTTCTTAATTCTAATGGAAATGTAATTTTATCATAATCTATTTGAATTGTATTTTTATTTTTTATCACAATAAAATCATTTTCTTTTATATATTTTTTAAATTTTAAATAAATCGGATTAATAATTTCTTCGCAATCTGAATGAATTAAATATTTATTTTCATCTTTATTTAATTCTTTTTCTTTAATAAAAATAAATTTGCGGTCGGTAATCAGTTTGTGTTTTTCGCTGTAAAATGTTTTACCCGAAGTTGAACTTACAGCGGCAATAATATTTTCTGTTTGAGTAAAATTAAAACCATAATTTTTTACAATTTCAAATAAAATATCGGTTGGGTTTTTTTGCTCTAATAATTTATCAATATGGATTTTAACCGTATTATTTTCAATTTCTACCGTTTGATTTTTAATATTTTCAACTGCATTTTCGTATGTTTTATAAATTCCTTTAAAAATATTTATTTCTTCGAGAATTGTATTTCGTACAGACGGATTTAAGGTTTGCATAAGCGGCAAAACTTCATTTCTTATTTTATTGCGTTTAAAATTATTTTCAAAATTTGTACTGTCGGTTACAAAATCCAAGCGATTTACTTTTACATAATTTTCAATATCAGTACGACTTATATTAAGCAAAGGACGCACAACATTTCCATTTCGCGCAGAAATTCCACACAAACCTTTCAGTCCTGTTCCGCGTATAATATTTAAAAGAAACGTTTCAATATTGTCGTCATTATGATGAGCTACAGCGATTGCCTGCGCATTTGTTTGCACAAGCAACTGCTCAAACCAGCGATAACGAAGTTCGCGGGCAGCCATTTCGATTGAAATGTTTTTTGCGCGCGAGAACTGCTCAGTTTCAAACTTTTTGACAAATAAAGTTATGTCCTTTCGGCTGCAAAGTTGGCGAACAAACTGCTCATCGCGTTGAGATTCCTCTGCGCGAAGTTGAAAATTACAGTGTGCTGCTACGCATTTATATTGGAGTTTTATCAAAATATCAAGCAAACTTACAGAATCTGCCCCGCCGCTCAACGCCACAATAACCGTTCCGCTACGCTGCAACAAATTATTTTTATCAATAAAAGCAGCAATTTTTTGAAGCATATTTTTTGAAATATTTTTCACAAAGGTACAAAAAATATGTTTTGAACGCTCCTAAAAATTATGTTTTTCCCGTCATTGCGAACGCAGTGAAACAATCCATAACCTCTCCCCCTACCCCTCTCCACGAGAGAGGGGAGCAAGATTGCTTCGGGCTGCTCCTTCGCAATGATGTCTTTAGCAGTTCCATTATTATAACAAAAATCCCAAATTATTTTATTCCATAATATTAAAATCCGCTTTTAAACTTGCTGCGCTGCTTGTTCCTACAAATACCGTGAATTTTCCGGGTTCTACAAGATATTCCCCTTCGTTGTTGTAAAAGCCGAGTTCTTTGTCAGTTAAAGTAAATTCTACAGTTTTTGTTTCGCCTTTTTTTAATTCAACAAGTTGAAATCCTTTAAGTTTTTTTACAGGTTGAGCAATGCTCGCTGCAATATCGTGCAAATAAAGTTGTGCAACTTCCTTTCCATTATAATTTCCTGTATTTGTCAAATCGACAGTAATTTTTATCGGCTCGCCTTTGGCAAAATCCTTTTTATTTACTTTTAAATTTTTATATTCAAAAGTGGTATAACTCAAACCGTAGCCAAACGGAAAAAGAGCGGTATTGGGCGCATCGGTATAGTGCGACCAAAAAACATCGGTTTGCACGCCGCGAGCGGTAGAAAGCATATTGTAATACACAGGCACTTGCCCAACATTGTACGGAAAACTCATCGGCAATTTACCGCTTGGATTATAATCTCCATAAAGCACCTGCGCAATGGCGTTTCCCGCTTCCGTACCAAGTTGCCACGCCTCAACAATTGCAGGAACATTAGCCGCTTCCCATTCCAAAGCCAGCGGACGACCATTATTAAGCACTAAAACGACATTTTTATTCACCGTCAAAATCTCTTTTAACAAATCCTGCTGATTGCCTGGCAAGTCCAAATGTGAGCGGCTGCGTCCTTCTCCTGTCATAAAAGCATATTCGCCCAAAACCATTACCACCACATCGGCATTTTTTGCCGCATTAATTGCTTCGTCAAAGCCGCTGCGGTTGTCAGGCGTAATTTTCACTTCTGTGGTAAAACCCTGCTGTCCGTTATAAACATTCGTACCTTTGGCGTATGTAAGCCTGTTGTTTGTATATTTTTGCATTCCTTCCAAAACCGAAACTGCGCTATTTTCTACAGCAGCGCCACGCCACGAGCCAAGCGGAGAGTTTTTATCAGCAGCAAGTTCGCCAATAAGCGCGATTCGCACGCTCTGCTTTTTCAAAGGCAAAAGATTATTATCATTTTTCAAAAGAACAATAGATTTCTTCGCCATATCAAGCGCAGCCTCGTGCATTTCCTTGCTGCCTGTAATCTGTTTTTCGCGGTTTGAGTCCAAATATTTATAAGGATTATCAAAGAGACCGAGTTTAAATTTCACAAGCAAAATACGGCGTACAGCATCGTCAATAAGCGATTCTTTCACTTTGCCGTCTTTTACAAGTTTTTCGAGTTGGCTGACATAAATTCCGCCCTCCATATCCATATCCGAGCCCGCTGTGATAGCCATTTGCCCTGCCTGCGCTTCGTCGGCAGCGTAACCGTGCAGCATTATTTCACGTATTGAACCCCAATCGGACACTATAAAACCGTTGAAATCCCATTTCCCTTTTAAAATATCGCGTTGTAGAAACGCCGAAGCCGTTGCAGGAACACCGTTGAGCGTGTTAAACGAATTCATAAAAGTCAATGCGCCCGCGTTGGCTGCCGCCTGAAAAGGCGGTAGAATATCGTTGAAAAGCCGCTGCATCGACACATCAACCGTGTTATAGTCGCGTCCGCCTTCGGCAAAACCATAGCCTGCATAATGCTTCGGGCAGGCGGCAAGATTGTTTTCTGTCAGATTGCCCTGAAAGCCCTGCACACGTGCAGCAGCAACTAACGCACCATAGTATGAGTCTTCACCCGCTCCTTCCATCACGCGCCCCCAACGAGCATCGCG